>JBGSJT010000758.1:0-7951 GCA_041741715.1 Pirellulaceae bacterium
GCTGGAGTCCAGGCTTTAGCCGCCTGCATGCGCTGGAGTCCAGGCTTTAGCCGCCTGCATGCGCTGGAGTCCAGGCTTTAGCCGCCTGCATGCGCTGGAGTCCAGGCTTTAGCCGCCTGCATGCGCTGGAGTCCAGCAATCGGCGACTTTCGGGTCTACAGTTACGTCTGTTGTTTGTGCGGGTAAAGCCTATGCCTGTTCCAGTTTCCTCTCGAGTCGCCCGAACACTTTCCTATCGCAGGAAAGCCTTCTACGGATTCCTGGCGACTTGCATTTTTTTCGTGGGACTGGAGTTGGTACTGAGGCTGGTCGGAGTTTCATCGACGCTGGAGGAACGTGATCCCTTTGTCGGTTTCGAAGCCAGCGTTCCATTGTTCGTGGAACGTCAGGTCGGCGACCAAGTGCTTTTGGAAACGGCAAACAACAAGCTAGCGTACTTCAACGCCCAGCAGTTTCCGAAGCACAAGCCATCGGATACCTATCGTGTATTTTGCGTGGGAGGATCGACAACGTATGGTCGTCCCTACAACGATGGTACCTCTTTTGTCGGCTGGCTACGCGAACTGCTCAATGTCGTAGATAAGAGTCGTCGGTGGGAGGTGATCAACGCGGGAGGTATTAGTTATGCGAGCTACCGAGTGGCGACGGTAGTGGACGAACTTTGTCACTATTCGCCCGACTTATTCGTAGTGTACATGGGGCACAATGAGTTTCTGGAGGAGCGAACCTATCGAGATTTTCGATCCAGAACCGACCGACTAAGGCCTACTCTAGCTTGGTTGCGGCGTTCGAGAGTCGTCTCCGTCGCGGAGCGACTACTTTCCAAAACGGATGCGCCTTCGAAGAAACAATTCATGCTCCCCGCAGAAGTCGATACGATCCTCGATCATGACGTTGGACCAGTCGCCTATCATCGCGACGCAGCTTTGCGGTCGCAGACTGTGGAGCATTTCCAGTTCAATCTAAGGTGGATCATCGCCACTGCCCGCGCGGTTGGCGCGAAGGTGCTACTGATTACTCCCAGTGCGAACCGCAAGGACTTCTCTCCATTCAAGAGTGAATTCCTAGACGAACTGAACGACGATCAACAATTGGCTTGGTTCGATCAGTTGGCGCAGGCGAGCGAATTGGAAGTTGCGGGAGACATTGAGCGCGCGCTGGCGTGCTTGCAGGCTGCTGAGCTGATCGATGGCGGGCGAGCTGATTTACATTTCCAACTCGGGCGACTGCAATTCCTACAGGGAGAATATTCGCAAGCCCAAGAGGCATTCGAACGGGCGTTGGAATACGATGTCTGTTCGCTCCGCGCAATTACAGAAATACGTACGAGCATTGAACACGAAGCCATCGCGCTACGCGTTCCGCTAATTGACTTTGATGGGATACTGAAGAATGACTGCGTGCGTAATTTCGGCCATTCAGCACTGGGCAACGAGTATTTTTTGGATCATGTACATCCCAACGTCGCCACTCATCGATTGTTGGCCGTGGCTATTGTCGAAGCGCTAATTCAAACGAAAACCGTTTCGCCGAATCAGCAGTGGCGCGAGTCAGCCATTGCGACTGCATCGCGACGGGTTGAATCGACCATCGATCCGGAATTGCAATCGCGTGCTCTAACAAATTTGGCACAAGTATTGAGTTGGGCTGGGAAGCAAGCCGAAGCTGGCCCGATCGCAGCCCAGGCCGTCCGGGTGCGAGCCGAACATGGATTGCCCGAGGAACCGGAAAGTCTATTTTATTTCGCAGTCCATCTAGAGACCATGGGAGAAAGCGAACGGGCAATCACGCTGTACGAGAAGGTATTGGATCGCGCCGCAAAAAGCTTGCAGGCCCGCAAGCGATTGGCGATGTTGCTGCTGGACGCACAGCGATTCGACGAGGCTAAATTGCATTTCGAGCAAGTGGTCAGTCAAGATCCCGCCGATGCGAGCAATCATCATCTATTGGGGCTGGTGCTGCTAGAGTTGGAGCAGAACCAAGAAGCTCTTGAGTCATTGTTGCAGGCCAATCGTCTAGACCCAGACAACGCAGCCATTTTCGCTGACCTGACGCTTGCTCAGGGGAAAATCGATGCGGGAGAGTGAAGAAGTCATGTCTGGAGGTTCATCAAGCAAGTGGCCATAGCATTTTTCGCGGCAGTCCAGAATGCTCGCTCTGTCGAATCCACTTCGTGCGCAACCAACTTTACAATTCTCGCATGTAGCCCGCGAAGGCTAACTCCTAGAGACTCGTAGTGGGCAACGGCATCTTTAACCCCTCTAGCTGCGCCGCTGACGAAAAACGCGACGTCTTCTTCATTCAAGTATTTCGTGCCAACCTGATTCACACATTCGGGCTCGTCGTACTCAATTGTAAACTCGGAAAGCGCATCGCTGGCAGATGAGACTTCAACAAAGACGATCGCAAATGGCGCGGAACTATTCGGTCCATCGCTCGCACGACCGCTACACCGAATTGGACTAGTAATCGTCTTTTGTGCATTCAGTTCAATCATTTGAATTTTCCCTAATCGAAAAACGGCCAAAACTTTGGAGTGCGAGGTGCCAGCTCATGAGCCCCCAGCAAGCCTTCGCGAAAAACATGCTCCCACTGCCCATTGACCCGCTGCCACGCGCTCAAATCTTGAAACGGCATTCCTTGCCCCATCATTGTACGTTCGGCGAATTCATGATGGGCAAGCCTTCGGAACCACTGCTTTTGCCGAGCGTTCAATGGTCCATTTTGGGCGTGTGTCCATGCAATTGCAATCTCATCATTGGGATCAAATCGCCTTCGAACCACCATTCCAACCTCGGGGGCAAAACGCTTGTGCTTCCCATAAAACAAGTGCTTTTTGATCGTAATTACTTCCGAGACAGATAGCCCTGAATTCTGAGCTACTGTGTCAACGTCGGAGCGTCTTAGCTCGCGAATGGCATTGTATTGATGCTCTAAAACGAATGGACTAGCTTGTTTATCCATGTCTGTCACGGCACGCGGACGAGTGCTTCGCGCAGTTCCTTCGCAGTGATGGCAGCTTCTGAGGAGGACTCGTCTAATACCGTGAGGTGCCCCATCTTGCGACCGGTGCGAGCTTCCGCCTTGCCGTACAAATGCAAGTGGGCGGCGGGATCGGCGAAGACTGTCTGCCATTGCGGAGGACCGCCGCGCCACAAATCCCCGAGCAGATTGGCCATGGCGGCGGGGCGGAGTAGGTTGGGGGGAACGAGTGGCAGATTGCAAATGGCGCGGACCTGTTGTTCGAATTGACTGCAGGTAAACGCTTCGATCGTCAAGTGGCCCGAGTTGTGTGGCCGTGGGGCGATTTCATTAATCATCAGTTCGCCATCGGTCGTCACAAAAAATTCCACGCAGAATAATCCCAGCACACCGAAGTTGGTTGCAATCCCACGACAGATCTCTTCGGCGCGTTCCTCCACCGGTCGCAGGTGGTTGCTCACCGGACAACGAGTGATATCAAGAATGTGATTGGAATGGTCATTCTGAAACAACGGATAACATTCGATCTGACCGCGCGCATTGCGAGCCGTGATCATTGAAACTTCGGCGTCAAATTCAATCCACTTTTCCGCGATGACCTCGGTAGTTTGTAGTTCTTCCCAAGCCTTGGGGAGATCTTCGGCGGAGCGCACGATGGTCTGCCCCTTGCCATCGTATCCCGAACGAGTGGTCTTCAGGACCAGAGGCCAAGCCAGTGTTTCAGCCGCTTGCAACACTTCAGCGATGGAACTGACCGCCATGAAGGGAGTGGTGGGAAAACCGGCTTGCTGCAACGACGATTTTTCCTTCAGACGATGTTGGCAGATTTCGAGAAAGTCGGCGCTGGGATTAGTGCGAGTTGTGCGCCCCGCAATTCGCAACAACTCAGTCGGAATGTTTTCGAATTCAACCGTGATGACGGAACAGAGCTTGGCCATCTCCGTCACCAAGTTCTCGCTGGAAATATCGCTGAGCGTCGAACAGAAGTGTTTCTCGGCGACTTGCCCAGCCGGACAATCAACGTCGGGTTCAAAGATAGCGACGTGGTAGCCCATCCGCTGGGCGGCGTGGGTGAACATCCGTCCTAGTTGCCCACCCCCTAGCACCCCCAGCCACTGGCCGGGTTCAACCGACTGCTCTAGAGAACTTTCGAGGCGCTGGGATTCTTGCGTGGCGCTAGCTGTCATGGTTTAAGATCCACTGTGGATGGCGTTGTCATCCATGACGGCTTGTGTTTGGGCGTCCGTCCATGCGGTTAGTCTAGTTAACAAGTCGGCGTCGGTGGTGGCGAGCATTCGCGCGGCGAGCAAGGCGGCGTTCTTTGCACCTGCGGCACCAATCGCCAACGTGGCCACAGGAATTCCACCAGGCATTTGCACAATCGATAACAATGAATCGAGCCCCTGCAGTGCGCGGCTCTGCACCGGTACGCCCAATACAGGTAGCAACGTCAATGAAGCCACCATGCCGGGTAAATGCGCGGCACCACCAGCCCCCGCAATGATGACCTTCAATCCGCGTGGCTGCGCCGAACGAGCGTATTCGAACATCCACTGCGGTGTGCGATGCGCTGAGACAACTCGCGCTTCGAAGCTGATCTGCAATTGTTCCAACACCAAAGTCGCTTCGCGCATCGTCTCCCAATCATTACGGCTCCCCATAATCACGCCGACTAGGGGTGCGACGGTGCTGTTGTCATTGAGCTGAGTGGCTGTGGACATAGGGAAGGTCTCTAACAGACTACGATTGATTGCGAAGGAGTGGGAACAGAATGATGTCTCGAATGCTGCGCGAGTTGGTGAGCAACATTACCAAGCGATCAATGCCGATCCCCAGTCCGCCCGCCGGTGGCATGCCATTGCGCAGCGCTAAGACAAAGTCATGATCCATGTTGGCCATCGAATCCTCGGCAGCTTGACCGTCCAATTGCGTCCGAAACAATTCCTCTTGCAACAGTGGATCGGTTAGCTCGGTATAGGCATTGGCCAATTCCATGCCGTGGACGAACAATTCAAACCGCTCGGCCACCTCGGGGTTGGAACTTTTGCGTTTGGTCAACGGGCAGATACTGGCGGGATAATCGATGACGAAGATCGGCCCAACAAGTGCCTCTTCCACTTTTTCTTCGAAGACCTCGCTCTTGATGACATCGGGGTGTTTACCGGTCGGATCCAAACCGATCGACTTGGCGTATTTTGCAATCGCGTCGCGATCGGAGGGATCCAGGCCAGTCGCCTCGGTGAACAAGTCGTCGTAGGTGCGACGTGCGAAGGGTGGTGTAAAGTCGATCGGCTTGTCGTTCCACATCACCTTAAAACCTTGACCGGTGGCTGCCAACGCATCCACGATGATCTGCTGCGTCAGATCCATCATCACTTCGTAATTTGCAAAAGCTTCATAGGCTTCCAACATCGTGAATTCGGGATTGTGCCGGGGACTGATCCCTTCATTGCGGTAGACGCGTCCCAGTTCATAGACGCGTTCCATACCACCTACTAATAATCGCTTCAGATGCAGCTCGAGCGCGATCCGCAAGACCAGCGGCATGTCGAGTGTATTGTGATGCGTCTTGAAGGGACGCGCGGCGGCACCTCCCGCGATCGTATGCAGTGTGGGACCTTCGATCTCAAAGTAACCTCGTTGGCGCAGCGTCTCGCGAATCGACTGCACAATTTTGGTGCGTGCCAAAAAAGTTTGCATGACCCCGTCGTTGTAGGTCAAATCGAGGTAGCGCTGGCGTTGTTTCTGATCTGCGTCTTGCAGGCCTGCAAATTTTTCTGGAGGTGCCTCGAGCGTCTTGCACATAAAATGCAACTCGGCGGCGAACACCGTCAGTTCGCCAGTGTTGGTGCGTCCCAACCGTCCTTCGATGGCGATCCAATCGCCAAGATCGAATTCAGCCGACAATTCGAAAGCCGCATCACCCACTTGAGCTTTGCCAATCAAGATCTGGATATCCCCAGTCCAATCGCGGAGCGTGATGAACTTCAACTTACCTTGGCCGCGTTGCAGGATGATGCGTCCAGCCACGCGGACGGTTGGTCCAGTCTCTTCCCCTTCACCGGCAGCCTGCTTCCACGCGCGGTAATCGATGGGAACGCTCGCCTCAGCAACAGCGGAGTTACCGGCCTCAGGAAATTCGGGTAGGTCTAACTGCCGACCATCGCTGAGTTTGTATTTGACTTCGTTTGCATGGCCACGCACATCGGCATTCCACTGTCGATTGGGGAAATGCTGCCCCCAGGGATCGATTCCCAGAGCTTCGATCTTGGCCAACTTGGCTAACCGCGATTCGTGATGTTCGGACATTTGCTCGTTTGTTTCTAGCAGAACGTTTTTTATAAGTCGCAGGTGCGGTCTGGTGCGGAAGGGTTCGTCTTACGATGGTCCATCTTGCGACGGCACAGGCATTGCGACGGCACAGGCATTGCGACGACACAGGCATTGCGACGACACAGGCAAGGGGTAGATTCTAGCCATAGAGCGGCTAATCGACGAGACGGGTTCTCAAAGCAGGGTGAGATGGTTAGAAACATAGCTGGTGATCAACAACCCTCGTAAGAAATGTTTCCCCCGATGAGTCAACCAGTTCGTCCGAGCGATCTTCCCGAGCCCTCCAACCAGCCGAGCAATGGTTGGCATTGCACCCATTGGTTTTACCGCTGGAATCGCGCGATTTTGGCAGGCATCCTTGCGGAGAAACGGGCCAGCGGAGTAGAGCAACTTGCTCAGATCCTCGATCCTGCTTCCCCTGCTTCACCGACCCGCATGCAGAGTTTTATCATCAGTGGTCACAAAGCTGATTTCGCGGCGATCATGCTCGACCCCGATCCGCTGAAGATTGAACAAGTTCACCAGCGGCTACTGCAAAGCGATCTCGGGCCAGCGTTGGAAGCGGTCTATTCGTTTGTCTCGTTAACTGAGATTTCGGAATATGTCCCTTCGCCGGAACAGTACGCGGAACGGCTGAAGGCTGGTGGCGAAGCCCCTGATTCCCCCGCCTTTGCCGCCAAGGTTGCCGCCTACGAAAAGCGGTTGCCCATGATGAACACTCAGCGACTGACCCCCGAATTATCCACTTGGCCAGCGATGTGCTTTTATCCAATGAATAAGAGCCGAGTAGTGGGAGCCAATTGGTTCACGACTCCATTCGCCGAACGGAACGCAATGATGGCCGAACATGCACAAAGCGGGATGGCCTTCGCTGGTCGAGTCACTCAAGTGGTAACTGTCTCAGTGGGGTTAGACGATTGGGAATGGGGAGTGACGTTGTGGGCCCGCTGTCCTGACTACTTAAAGGACATCGTCTATAAGATGCGATTTGACGAAGCGAGTGCCAAGTATGGAGAGTTTGGGCCGTTTTTTGTTGGCTATTTATCCGACCCACGCGCGATCGCCCAGCACTGCGGGTTGTGAACGCACCCGTTCTCGGCTATGCCCTAAAGTCGCTGATCGCTCCGCCGAACAGTGCTTTTCTCGCTCAGTGCTATTCGCGTTTGCTCTAAAGTCGCTGATCGCTCCGCCGATCAGTGCTTTTCTCGCTCAGTGCTATTCGCGCGAGGCAGATTGATAGGATCAACAATTGCTGGAGCCAAAGCGACTGGGCGACTGGGCGACTTTCGCAGGACCAGTTGTAAAAAACTGGCTCTATAGAAGAATCAGTGGGTAACAACCCCGGGCGACAGGTTTTCGGAGGCAGGGCAGGGCAAAAAGAATATCGCGGTTGCGTTTAGTTTCCTCAGCCGCATTGGATCGGTTACACTGAATCTGCCCAGCGAAACGGAGGTAGGCTCTGCTGAGGAGCGGGCCTGCCAAGGGATAACTGGGCCAGGGCGAGAAGAATAACTCGCTTGGCCTCGGTAGGACTCATGTTTTACCGAGGTTTAGTTTTTGGATATCAAGTGATTTTCGCCTAAAACCATTCTTTTTGCCCTGCCATGCCTTAAACAAACCTATCAGAGTTGTTTCT
>JBGSJT010000759.1:0-3429 GCA_041741715.1 Pirellulaceae bacterium
GAAGCACCCGAAGGGCCGTTCCGGCTTTTGGTGTCGGACACCTTTTCCCGACCGGGGATTGTTCCATGACCATTAAATTTCAGTGCGAACTATGCCACACGGCTTACAGTGTCCCCGAGCGATTATCCGGGAAGCAAGCCCGTTGTAAAAAGTGTGGTGAGCTCATGCAGATACCGGATGAGCCGGTGTCTGCAGCGATACAAGCGACCGTTCAACCACGGCTCGTCAGCGCAGAAATGGTCGAGACGAGCCCTACCACGGCACCAGTTCAACCTACCAAACAGCTAGCGATTCCGGTTTCACCCCGCAAGCAAGCTCCGCCGTTGGTCGCTGCGGAACTAGTTGCGGCGGAATTGGTCGAGGTATCCGAAGTGAGAATAGCGGCGGCGACATCAGCAGCTTCTCCAGCAACAGTGATACCGCCAGCAACTGCAAGGCCAGTTGATGTTGACTCAATCTCGCAAGAAGAACTACTAGCCGCGATTCGTGGCAAAATTAAGCGTGTGCCGACGACCTTCACGTATCGTTTGGCCGCCACGGCAGTCGCCTGCCTGATGGTCTTGCTCCCACTGATCTACTGCGCATTGATCGTGTTGGCCATTGTAGGGGTGGTTGCCTACGCTCAATACGGTTTGTCGATTTTTGAAACCAGCACTCGTCCCGCCCCACGCGGTGGCTTGGGACTGATCATCATCTATGTTGGTCCACTGGTGATTGGCGTCACGACGGTGCTGTTCATGATCAAGCCGCTCTTTGCGCGCTCAGCGCGTTCCGACCGCCGACGATCGTTGACTCGTGACGGTGAGCCGAAACTATTCGCGTTTGTCGATCAACTGTGCTCGGCCGTTCATGCGCCTCGGCCGAAGCGCATCGACGTTGATTGTGATGTTAATGCCTCAGCTTCGTTCCGCTTGGGATTGTTGAGCCTATTTACGCGAGGCGATTTAGTACTGACGATCGGTATGCCTTTGGCCGCCGGTTTGACCACGCGACAATTGGCGGGAGTGCTGGCCCACGAGTTCGGTCACTTCAGCCAAGGTTTTGGGATGCGGGTCAGCTTTGTGGTCCGCTCGATCAGCTATTGGTTCGCCCGCGTGGTTTACGAACGCGATCGCTGGGACGAATGGTTGGAAAAGACCGCCAGCAACGTCGACTTTCGTATCGGCATTATTTTGCACGCGGCACGCATGGTCGTGTGGTTAACGCGACGCATTCTGTGGGCATTGATGATGGTCGGCCATGCTTTGTCGAGCTATCTACTGCGTCAGATGGAATTCGATGCCGACCTGCACGAGATTCGTTTTTCAGGCTCAGAAAGTTTTCGCGCGACGGCCATACAACTGCGACGATTGGGTGTAGCTTACCAACAAGCCTTGGCTGATCAACAAGGTTTTTACATGGACGGCAAACTGGGAGATGACATGCCTGGACTGACTCAGTTTAACCGGGACGAGCAGAGTGCTGACTTGATTAAGAAGATCTTTACCGGCGTGATGGATGAAAAGACCGAGTGGATGTCAACTCACCCAGTCGACAAAGATCGTGTGGCCCGCGCTAAGGCTGAGAACGAAGCTGGAATCTTTTCGATCGACCTCCCCGCCGCCGTGCTTTTCACCCATTTCGACGCGATCTGTCAAGGCGTTACTAGCGACATGTTCAAGTCATTTTTTGGCGAAGAGCTGAAGCCGAACATGTTGGTCCCCGTCGAGCAGCTTGTGAATCGCAAGTCGGCGGCCAAGGAAGCGAACGTAACCCTGCGTCGACAATTCGGAACGCATTTCAAAGTCCCGCGGCAGTTGGTCTTCGCCACAGAGTTTTTAGCTCCAGAGGACCCGCAGCAGTCGCTCGAGCAACTACAGCTGGCGCGTACGAAAATGATGCAGATGCTTCCGGACTATGTCGCCCAGAGTAAGCAGTTTGATGCGACCGATAGCAAATGGTTGCTGTGCCATCAAGCCACCGCGCTGCTCGACATGGGTGTCAAGTTAAAACAGAAGGATTTCGAAGTTCCAGTTCAATCGGCAGCGGCGGCCAAGCAGGCGGGCGACAGCTTTCGGCGCGATTTAGGGACCATGAACGTCGCCCTGCAGCCGCTCGAAGGGGCTTTTCAAACGCGCGTGCAAGCAGCCATGGAACTGCTGCTGGTCCCTAGCCTACAAGCCAAGATGGCCGGGAAAGCTCCCGAGCGATTTCAAGCTGCCGCGAGAGTCTGCGAACAACTGCCCGTGATTCACCACGCCTATGACGATGTGGTAACACTCCGCAATCGGTTTGCTTCGCTGTCGCTGATGCTGAATTTGATTAGTGGCCAAGAAGTTTCCGAACCGGTAGCTGCACAAATCATGGCCTCGGTCGAACAGGTGGCGGTTACATTGCGCTCTTTTCATACTCACTTCGCCACTCTCAGTTTTCCATTTGAGCACGCCGATGGACAGATCACTCTCACACAGTACATGGTCCCGAAGGTCCCAGTGCAGACTGAAGTCGGCGAGGTCGTCGCTGCCGCGCAGAAGCTGCTAGATGGTTACCACTACATCTACTTTCGCTCGGTCGGTGTGTTGGCTCAAACCGTGCAGTATGTGGAAGAGGCCTTGGGGCTGCCCCCACAAGTTGACCCTCCCGAGCAGGAAGAGTTGGCAATGGACGAGGAAAGTTGACACCAGAGATGACAGGCCATCCAAGTTGTCTCGCAGAGGATGTACTGCTACAGCAATGTTCGTTACGAACCGACCGCCGCGGGGGCCCTGGGGGCCAGCATCGCAACAAAGTCGAAACGGCGGTTGTCATTGTCCACTTGCCAACAGGCATCAACGCCGAAGCCAGTGAACGCCGAAGTCAAGCTGACAATCGCCGCATGGCGATCGAGCGTTTGCGTTTAACACTAGCTATTGGCTATCGCAGCACCATGGTGGCTGCCGCTCCATCCGAACTGTGGTTACGTCGTGCCAAGGGGCACGGGCTGCGTGTTTCTAAACAACACGCTGACTTTCCGTGCTTGCTATCGGAATTGATGGATCGTCTGCACGCGACCGACTATGCGTTGCCAGAGTGTGCTGAGTTTTTTGCCGTCACCAGTTCGCAACTGGTCAAACTCCTGCGTCAATGGCCCGCCGCCCTGACGCACGTCAACACGCAGCGAGTCGTTCGCGGATTGCATAAGCTGACATAACCCGTTCCCGCTTGATTTAAGAGTAGAACAATTGTCCCCAATTGTTCGGGATTATATTGTTCCCAATTGTGCAGGTTTTTGGACACTTCTCGCTGATCGCCAGTATAGTTCCGTCGCAACTCACCCTCCCACCGTAAGTTACGTCGTATTCGACGTAACTTACGGTGGGAGGGTCGGAGCCTAAGCGACGGGGAGGGAAATTCCAGAAAAGCCCCCCTCTCCGCTCGCCGACCAACTTCGTCGGTGCCCGTCGCGACTCT
>JBGSJT010000760.1:0-6536 GCA_041741715.1 Pirellulaceae bacterium
AATTTCGTCGAACTGAGGCCTACGATGGCTGGCAATGGGAACCACAAAGCATGAGCAGCAAAAATGAAAGTTCTCCTACCTTGGCATCGTAACTCCGCAAATCACGGCGTTTCTGAATCTGCTTTTTTGGAATGCGCCCGATTGGGACCGGAGATGCCGTCCGCGTATATGACGCATCAAATGGAAAGGTTGTGGGGCCGTCGATAGAGAATAAATCATTATTCGGCTTCGGTTCAGTAGCCATTAGCCCATGTGGTAGTCAAGTCGTTTCCTGTCGTGAGAATGTCGTAACGCTATGGGATGCGAATTCGGGAATAGCACTATCGGACGAACTCATGCACTCGCACGAGCTTGGCTTTATCAACAACGTTCGACAAGTCATCTTTAGTCCGCAGGGAGGCGTTTTTTTCACCCGAAGCTTTTATGTTGTCAGGAGTTGGAGTTCGACAGCCAGCAAGCAGCATCGTAAGGGCAAATGGAATTCCTGGTTCCGACCAACTGCAAAATCACCTGCCTTGGCTCTGCAAGTAGAGATGCACAAGGACTTTTCCATAAGCTCAATGAACTGTAGCCGGTCGGGAGATCGTTTGCTAACCACTACCGATTGTGTCGCGTATCTTTGGAACGTTGCAACAGGAATGCTTGTCGTCAGTCCGATTAACTGTCACTCGCCAATACTACAAGCGGAATTCAATGTGTCCGGCGATAGGTTCTTAATGTGTGGCCAGAGTTTCGCAGGCATATGGGACTCTCAGAATGGTGCATGTATCGTTGCTCCGCATTCCCACGAGGGCCTGATTACGTCCGCAATGTTCAACGGCCAAGGGACGATTGCGCTAGTCGTTGGTCACGACACTACACAGATTTGGAATGCGATTACAGGAGCCGCGTTGGACAAGCCTATACGACATTCACGACGAGTACGTGCGGTCGCTTTCTCACCGCAATCAGATCGAATACTTGTTGGGACGGACGACTCCGCCCGTGTTTGGAGCGTCAAGCAGTCCAAGCATATTATAAAGTCTATGCATCATGGATATGGCATATTAGACGCGGTGATTTGCCCCAATAGTGACAAGCTATTGACAGTTGGAAGCGATAGCACTGCAAGAGTCTGGGAATTGCAGACCGGCAATCTTGTGGGAACACCGATGTGCAACGATGGTGATGTCAGTGTAAACTCGTTTAGTTCATCTGGAGACCGAATATTAACTTGGAGCAAAACGCGAGCGAAAATCTATGATCTGAACGGTATTCAGCTGGGAGAATCAATGGAGCACTCGGTCAAACTCGATGATTGTGTTTTTAGTCCGCAAGGAGACAAGCTCTTGACAAGGTGCGGTGAAACCGTTCATTTGTGGGACGCCTATCGCGGCACTCCTGTAGGTGAGCCGATGCAGCATGAAGTACTTGTTTCGCGTGCCGCTTTCTGTCCAAGCGGATACCGCATCGTAACGATGGGCAATGATTTCATAAGCTTGTGGGACACGCACAACGGTGCTCGCGTAGCAGAGCCCATTGTTAGCACGATGTGGCCCGCGTTCAGTAGAAATGGCGACACAATTTTGACCAGCGACGGCCTGACAGCGAGGCTATGGAATACGGACTCTGGTCAAGCCATCTGGGAGCCAATCGAACATGGTCAGGGAATTTCTGGCATTGCGCTGAGTCCCCTAGGCGAACGAGCGCTGACTTTTGGTTACTACACCGCAAAATTATGGGATGCTCGAACTGGAGCATTGCTCTGTGCACCGATGATCCATCCGAATACCGGATATGAATATCACAGCAATTGGTATTCTGCATGGTTTAGTGCCGACGGACATTGGGTCTTGACCCAGAATGAAGATACCATGCAACGATGGAGTGCGATAACAGGAATGCCCCTAGGAGAGCCAAAATACGCTCGCAACGTCACAGGATACCCTATCCGTGACGAAATCATAAATTGCAATAGCCTTGAAAGGGTTTTTGATTCTCTCGTTTGGAAGTCCACAGGCGACAAAGTAGCCGGAATTGAGTGTCTAACCGGCTATTCGATCGGGGACGACGGCAATGTCAGCCAACTTGAATCCCCTGAGTTGGAGCGTCGCTGGAAAAACATGTCAGAGGATTCCTGCAATTGGGTCAGAAGAGTACTGACCTTTTCGAATACGTAATGTTCTTCAGAGTGCGAATTGATGGTCGCGCACCATTGCGGGGGTCTGGACGCTCGACCTACAATCGTTTTCGGCACAAGCGGATATCCAACCCCGCTGAACAGGGAATGAGTATGAACACCAAGCCAAAAAAACAAACCGACCAGACAATCGACCACAGCGAACAGGCTGTGGTGGAAACATCGTGTGTTCACCCGGCGAATCAGGAAACCGTTAGCGGTCCACAAGCTGGACGCACTGCTGGACCCGTCGCCTTGAAGCCTGGCGACAAGCTTGGACGTTATGAAATTCTCAACGAGCTGGGGCGCTGCGGCATGGGAGCGGTATACCTGGCTCACGACCCTACGCTGGGCCGCAAGGTCGCCGTAAAAATCCCGTTTCTGACGACGAACAACGCCGACGAAGTGCTGCACAGGTTCCAGCGTGAAGCGCGTGCGGTGGCGGCTTTGCAACACCCCAATATCTGCCCGGTCCACGAAGTCACCGAAGTCGACGGCATCCACTTCATGGTCATGGCCTTCATCGAAGGTCATCCACTATCAGAGCATTTGCAAAAGGCAAAGCGGCTCAAAGTCACATCTGCAGTGAACCTAGTCCGCAAGCTCGCGCTGACACTCGACGAAGCCCATCGTAAAGGCGTTGTTCATCGCGACTTGAAACCAGCCAATATCATGATCGACGCGCGGAATGAACCGCAGATCATGGACTTTGGTCTAGCGCGGTTGGATAACGTCGAGGCATCTCAACTCACTGCGATGGGTCAGATTCTTGGCACCCCGGCCTACATGCCACCGGAGCAAGTCGGTGGCAACATCGACGCGACCGGACCGGCCAGCGACATCTACTCACTTGGTGTGATGCTGTATGAAATGCTCACCGGATCGCTACCGTTTCAAGGCGACCTGATGACGTTGATGTTCAAGATCGCCAATGAGACGCGACCGCTGGCATCCTCCCACCGCGAAGGCATCCCAGGTTGGCTGGACGCGGTATGCGCCAAAGCGTTGGCCAAAAAACCGGAACAACGTTTTGGATCAATGCGCGAGTTCGCCGCTGCATTGCAAGGCCAAGCTTCACCCGCCGAATTCACTGAGACACTAGCCGTCGGCACACATGCTGCATCCGCGGTGCCTGCTGTATCGCTTCCGAACCTGACGATCGATACGAGCCCCACGCGAAAGCCGATCGTCTCTTCGCGAGGCGGCAACCGCAACACCAAGATCTACAAATGGATTGCAGCGGCAGCCGCATTACCACTGTTCCTTCTCGCCGGTGGCTGGATCATCAAGATCACCAACTCCGACGGCACCGAACGAAAGATCATCGTCGCTGCAGACGCCAAGATTGAGATCACCCCGAATGACAAGCAAGCAACTCGCACACGCGCAACCAAGCCTGGCGCAGGACTTGCGATCAGCAAATGGCCCGACGACGCCCCAAAACTAGCGATCGCCCCGTTTGATGCCGGTCAAGCCGCGCAGCATCAAGCCGCCTGGGCCAAGTACCTAGGCGTCCCGGTGGAGTTCACCAACAGCATTGGCATGAAGTTTCGATTAATCCCGCCAGGCCAATTCACGATGGGCAGTACCCAACAAGAAGTCGATCGCGCGATTGCTACCGATCCAGAGAATTACAGTGTTCGCTGCGCGCGAAGCGAATTGCCACAACATTCCGTAATCCTCACTCAACCGTTTTACGTGTCAATCACCGAAGTCACGCAGCGGCAATACGAGGCCGTGACCAAGGTAAGCTCATCAAAGCCAATACCCGAGAACAAAGAGTCGCCGGATTTATTGCCGGTCGACAAGGTTAGCTTCGAGAATGCCGCCGAATTCTGTAATCAGCTGGCTTATCAAGAACAGCTTGGGAAAAGCGAACGCGACGGTGGACTGATCATCGACACGGCGGCAGCGAACTATCGTTTGCCCACTGAAGCCGAATGGGAGTATGCCTGTCGCGCCGGAACTGAGACGATCTATTACTTTGGTAACGATGCAACCGACGTCGCCAAGTACGCGTGGACTCGTGGCAACTCCGACAATCGCTCACATCCGGTCGGCGAGCTAAAGCCGAATATGTTTGGCTTGTATGATATGTGTGGCAATCTCTGGGAGTGGACTGAAGACTTTTGGGACCCGATCAGCTACCAATCGCACTCCAAAACAGCCGTCATTGATCCTCTTCCAGTCGGTTACTCTGTCTTTGGTCGCTCTGTGCGCGGCGGCAATTGGAATTACGGTTCTGACATCGCACGTTCGGCCGCTCGTCGTGATATTTCACCTGATTCAAAATTTGGAGACATCGGTATCCGTGTCGTGATGTCAGTCGATGCCGCGAAAATTCGGGCGTTGTTTGTGCAGAGTCCTGCTCGGGCCGCGGCGACGAGGATTCTTCAAAGCAAAGGTCGTGTTGGCATCAAGAAGAATGACGGCGGTGAAGAGAAGATCAGTGATTTAGGAAGTTTGCCGTCACAGGATTTTGTGATCACCAAGGTTTGGTTGAATCACGAGCATGACAATGGGGATTGCCTTCAATTGCTCCGTCACATGGCGACGGTGACTCAAATCGACATGGACGGGGACGCTGTTCCTTTGTCGATCGAGGACTTTAAGCAAATAGAGACCCTCCAGGAATTAGAAGATCTAAGCTTGAAGGGCAGCACCTATTTAGACGACGACTGTTTCCATGAACTTAGTCGATTGGAAAAACTGAAACGGATCATAATCTGGGACAGTAAACTCACTGACGCGGCTTTCGCCAACCTGTCACGGTTTACGAACGCTTCATTCATGCAATTTGGAGCCTCCAACACGTTCAATGGCTCTGGTCTGTCTAAAACTTCGGCAATGCCAAGCGTTGTCGAATTGTCGTTCGGACGGTCTTCTTTCGGTGACCAAGGAATGCAGAATCTTTCATGCTTTCCAAATCTAGAGCGAATCGACGTGGATGGATCTCAAGTCACGGACGATGGAGTGAGGAAACTGCCAGTTCTGAAAAATCTAAAACGAATTGGATTGTTCAACAATAAAAAAATAACCGGCAGCAGCCTATCATCGCTCGCGAAGTTTCCTAGTCTTACAGAGCTGAACCTGCACTCGACGGGCATAGACGATGATGGGCTTGAAAAGTTGCACTCAATGCGACACCTCACGGTTCTTGAAATCAATGATTGCCCTGTGACCTCGGAAGCAGTCGATCGGCTTCAGGACGCACTTCCAAGTTGCAGAATCGTTACCAACGCACTACCAACTGGCGGATGGCCAGCGGGACTTTGGTTTGACGGTGATGACCATATTCAAACTGGGTTGACGTACGGCGGCTCTACACCGTTGACAATCGAAGCCACAACAAGTCTTTCGGGGTATTCAGATAGTCTCGTTGCAAACTTCGAGAATTCAGGAATTGGTCTTGAATGCAAAGACGATTCTTGGACATTTCAAATTAGAACGCGAGGTGAATATTACCCTGTTCGATCCACTTCGTTCGTTAAGTTGAGACGAACTATTCGCATTGCCGGTGTATATGATGGAAAAACGGCAACGTTATTTTTAGATGGGCATCTGGAGAATGACGTTAACGTTGGAAGGCATGATTCCAGCGATTTTCCTTTTCAGATTGGCGGTGATCCAGACGGCAGAGGAGGTTCGACGAATCATTATTGTGGTGTCATCCAATCCGTCCGCATCTCCAACACCGCTCGATATACTGCCGACTATGACGCATCAAAACCTTACGAAGCGGACGATGCAACGTTGTTGATGCTGGACTTCACACGCCCGGACAGCGAAGTTGCCAAGGACATGTCGAAGTACAACGTCCCGTGCAAAGTCATCGGTGCGACGCGACCGCCGAAACTGTAATCGGAACCGCCACGATGGAGGGTTTGCACTCTAGGGCGACTGAAGCGGGTATAGTCACGACATGAACGACGAATCACTGCCCGGTCCTCATAACCGTTTTTTCATGCAGACCTTTTCCCAACTGGATTTGGCCGCAGCGCTGTTGGCTAACCACCTGCCGCCGGCGACGCTAGCGATGCTCGATTTGGACTCGCTGAGACTTGCCACCGGGAGCTTTATCGACGATGAACTGCGAGAATCAAGCTCTGACCTGCTCTTTGAAGTCAGCCGCGTCAAGGATGAAAAAACAGTTTTGGTGTACGTGCTGACGGAACACAAGAGCTACCAAGACTCGCTCGCTCCGTTTCAATTGCTGAAGTACATGGTCCGCATCTGGGTAAGCGTTCGGGGTGGCTAGTTGCGGGTGGGGAGCTTGCGGCGGCGGGCGCGGCGCTGTTTGGTTTTTGCCGCGCGTGCTGCGTCTTCAAGTTGCCGGTATGTGCGAATTGATTTGGGATGAGACACAGCCCAGCGGTCC
>JBGSJT010000761.1:0-3324 GCA_041741715.1 Pirellulaceae bacterium
TACGCCGCCAAATCCCAAGCTGGGGACGCGTGCCGCGCCACGCTGCCCCAGGGCGGCGTCAACGCTCGCTCCACTCGAGTTGACTTGCCCTGGGCTAGATAATCGGCTGGACCTTCGGCCCGAAGAGAATCGGCTTCCAGCTCTTTTCGCGTTCGTAAGTTGTGGGATATAAAAAGGCAAGAAAGCCTGACGTACGCTGGAGCCCAGCTCAATTCTCTACCGAATCGAGTAGTTCCGCTGAGCACATCGCAACCAGCGACAGGATGCGACCTCGCAAGACATTATCCGCATCCCGGTGCAAAATGTGAGCGTGAATATCTCCCACAATTCCGAACTCGGGCGACGGTACATCCCAGACGTCTCCGTTATTCATGCGAATCCGCACGGGGCCCTGTTTAATCAACTCGTTCAATTCATGCCGGTGCATTGCAACACCTCCTATTTAAAGCGAAAGATTGAATCAACTATCCGTTAGAAGGTAGGGAACAAAACGCAAGCGAGTGGAGGCTGATCGAATCAACAACCCGCCTTACGACGGAATCAACGATCCGGCCAGCATGACTACGACAGATATTATAACTGCCATCGCCGGACGAAGGCGATCCATGCACTAGCGACAAGAACTACGTCCGATACAAAACAGACGTAGAAAGCCCCAAAACCTTACAACAATTCCGCGCGATTTTGCTTGTTTTTCGCCAGTTTTCTCACGAACCCAGCGGTCGAGCGGCAACGCCCTACCCTACCACTCGCCCTACTACCCGAAACTCGCTTGAACTTGTACGCTAGAGGGCCACGTTGCGGCACGTTTGATCAAACCTTCCGACCACCAAAATTCCCCTGTAAATCCAGCTCTTTCACTCCCCAGCTCTATCACTGCTGAAACAAACTAGGAGACTCCCCATGGCACGCCCCGTCACGCTCTTTACCGGACAATGGGCCGACCTACCTATCGACCACATGGCCAAGTTGACGAGCCAATTTGGTTACGACGGTATTGAACTGGCCTGTTGGGGAGACCACTTCGAAGTCGACAAGGCGATGTCGGATGACTCTTATTGCTCGCGGAAGCGCGAACTACTGGAGGCCAATGGCCTGGAGTGCCACGCGATAAGTGCGCACTTAGTGGGCCAAGCGGTGCTGGACAACATCGACGCGCGGCACAAACTGATCTTGCCCGATTATGTGTGGGGGGACGGCAAACCAGCCGGGGTTAACGAGCGGGCGATCGAGGAACTCAAGCAATCAGCGCGGGCCGCGCAACGCTTCGGCGTGGGAATCGTCAACGGTTTTACCGGTTCGAGTATTTGGCACTTGCTCTACTCGTTCCCCCCTGTTTCCGAAAAAATGATTGACGAGGGTTTCAAGCTCTTTGCCGAGCGCTTCAATCCTATCTTAGATGTGTTTGGCGAATGCGGCGTCAAGTTCGCGTTGGAAGTTCACCCGACCGAGATCGCCTTTGACATCTACACTGCCGAGCGGGCATTGGCGGCGATCGGCCATCGAGAAGAGTTTGGTTTCAATTTCGACCCCAGCCATTTGATCTGGCAAGGTATCGATCCCGTCGAGTTCATTCGCGCGTTTCCCGATCGCATCTACCATGTGCATGTCAAGGATGCGATTCAAACACTCAACGGTCGCTCTGGGATATTGTCGAGCCACCTCAACTTTGGCGATCCACGTCGAGGATGGGATTTCCGCAGTCCAGGTCGTGGCGGTGTAAACTTCGAGGAGATCATTCGCGCGCTGAATGTCGTCAAATACCAAGGCCCGCTTAGTATCGAATGGGAAGACAGCGGTATGAATCGTGAATTTGGCGCAGCGGAAGCTTGCACCTTCACCAAGCGCATGGACTTTAGCCCCAGCGATCGCGCCTTCGACGCTGCTTTCGACGAATAGTCGCCATGTCCAACATTACGTTGCAATTTAACGGCCAGTCGATGGAAGTTCCCGCTGGGACGAACATCGAGCAGCTATTGCTTCTAGGTGAAATCCGCAGTCGACTGGTCGCCGTGGAAGTGAATCTGGAAATTGTCCCGCGCGAACAACACGCCACCCATTGCGTCGCCGCTGGCGACGTGATCGAAGCCGTCACCCTCGTCGGCGGCGGGTAGTAGTTGAGTGATGAAACCGAGGGTTTAGGGCTGAAGGCCCGGGAGATTGTCAAGCCCAGGCTGCAGGCCTGAGGACGTAGCATTTCGGAATGAGAATAGGGCTGAAGGCCCGGCCGATTCACGCATTCGGTTTTCGACGAAACGTGACGGGATTGAAATCGATGGGAATCTGCCGGGCCGTTGGCCCTATCGACGGTCGACTCCCGTCGATCTCCCAGGCCTGCAGCCTGGGCTAGACAATCTGCCGGGCCTTTGGCCCTAATTCATTTGGAACCTAGAACTTAGAACCTGAAACTTAAAACTTGGAACCTGAAACTTGGAACTTGAAACCTCCCCGACTTTGACCAACGCACCACTGGTCGAGGACTTGCCGCTACGAGTTGGCGCGCATGTGCTCGGTAGTCGGTTGATCGTGGGGACGGGGAAGTACGATTCGCTTGAGTTGATGCGGGATACTTTAACGGCATCCGGCGCGACTGCCGTGACGGTAGCAGTACGGCGCGAGCGGATGTACGATCGCTCGGGGCAAAACATTCTGGACTATATCGACCCCAGTCGATATCTTCTGCTCCCCAACACGGCTGGTTGCTACAACGCCACCGATGCCATTCGTGTGGCCAAACTAGGACGCGAGATTTTGAAAGCCCTGGAGAATCCGGGTGCTGATTGGGTCAAACTTGAGGTACTGGGGGATAGCAAGACGCTCCTCCCCGATCCAGTCGCCACGATTGAAGCTTGTAAAGCGTTGGTGGCAGACGGCTTTCAAGTGCTGTGCTACACCAGCGATGATCCGATTGTGGCGCGTCGACTGAAAGAAGCTGGAGCAGCGAGCGTCATGCCTGCCGGGAGCCCCATCGGCAGTGGTCAAGGAATTCTCAATCCCAACAACCTGCGCATCATCCTCGAGTATTTGAAGGAGGACGATCCAGGCTATCCAGTCATTGTCGATGCTGGTGTGGGGACGGCCAGCGACGTGGCCATCGCTTTTGAGCTGGGGGCGGATGGCGTGCTACTCAATTCGGCCATCGCTCACGCCCGCGACCCGATTCGCATGTCGATCGCCATGAAACATGCGGCGGTGGCCGGTCGCGAGGCTTACCTTTCAGGGCGTATTCCACGGCGTCTGTATGCCACTGCCAGCAGCCCCGAGGAAGGGCTGATTACCTCGCGCACGTGGTAGTGAGAATATCAGCTCGACGCGCCAGCGAGT
>JBGSJT010000762.1:0-4471 GCA_041741715.1 Pirellulaceae bacterium
GTGGCGGCGGCGGTGGTGGTCGCGATCGCTGGTAACCCAGCTTTCGAAGTTTGATCAATTGCAACAACAGGTCGGAACATGTTCCAGGCCTGTTGTTTTTTTATGACCACATTTGAGCGCTCGTGCCATCGTCCGGAACCCGAATGTTAGATTCCCCAACTTCAACTCGCGCCACGCAAACAACACATCGATCACGTAATAGTCGGGGTCCGGTTCGGCCACCCACTGACGATCAGGAACTCGGCTCTCAGGCCCCGCCCACTCGACCAGCCAGCTCATTGCTCGCCAAACGGGGCTTGCGTATCGGCAAGACACGCGTCGGCAAGGGACTATTCGCTACCAAGCGTATCGTCGACGGAAGTTGCATCGGCGAGATCCAAGGGGAAGTCATCGACGATGACGACTATGTCAGCCGCTATTCTTTCGATTTAACCGATGGTCAGCAGCTCGAACCTGACGCACCGTTTCGCTTTGTAAATCATTCGTGCGATCCCAACTGCGCCTTTGAGTGCTTTTCGTTCCCCAAACTTTCGCGAATGGCCGATGCGACGAGTGGCACTCATTTGGTGAACGCGCCAACCGCTCAGCGAAAGCTTTTACTCTTCGCAATTTGCGACATCGCCATTGGGCAGGAACTGACGATCGACTACAACTGGCCCGCCATATTCGCAATCCCGTGCGGCTGCCGTGCGATCTCCTGCCGTGGTTGGATTGTCACCCCACGTGACTTGCCCCAGTTGTTGGAGCAGGCTTCCCCCGCCTGACCCGCACCCGCAAAATTGGTACACTGACGGTTCGTACGTCAGGCGTTCCTGCCTGACCTGTGTTCAAGTGACCTGCCCACTTCTTGACAGCCCTTTAGGACGAGCCCGCCGCCATGACTTCTACGCCCTCTTCGATACCCTCTACGTCGCCACAGAGCAACGATACCGCGTCGCAGAAACAGGCGATTCGCACAGCCGCCCACGAGAATCGACGGCAGCAAGCCAACAAGGACGAAGTGAGTGCCACGATCGTTGCCCGATTTATGGCCTTGCCCGAATACACGGCTGCCCGCACAGTAATGTTCTACGTCGACGTTCGCGACGAAGTGCGCACAAGACATGCGCTCCCCACTGCGATTGCTGAAGACAAACGCATCGTGATCCCATACTGTGTTGAGGGTGAACTCGAATTGTTTCACCTCGAGTCGATGGATGAGCTAGAGGTGGGGATGTATAAAATTCTGGAGCCGCGCAGTGATCTTCGGGAAGTTGCCAGCAAGCGACTCCAGCCCACAGACCTTGATTTAATCATGGTCCCCGGTGTCGCCTTTGATCGTGAGGGTGGACGCACTGGACATGGCAAGGGCTACTACGACAAACTGTTGGAGCACGCGCGACCCGACGCACCGCTGGTCGCATTGGCTTTCGAGTCGCAGATGTTCCCTAACATTCCTTGCGAAGCTCACGACATTTACATGGACAAGGTTGTGACCGAAGTCGACACCTACACTGGTCGTGGGCGCTAACCATGACTCCAGATCGCCAAGCACTCGTTAATCAACTGGTCGAAGACACCTATGCGGAAGGTTTTCGTAGCATCTATGCGGAGTTCTTAGTCACCGCTCGCGATCGCACCTGGTTGGACCATTGTTGTCATGCGGTCACCGGCCACGCCAGCAGTACTATTTTGTGTGATAGCGAAGCGGGGGTATCGCGGTTCGTCGACGGCGTAAGCCCTGGTCAGCAGACTCCCGACGGGCGAGTGGGAGCAATCATTCAAGTGCATGTGCCCAGATTTCGCAAGGATCGCGAGCCCCACTTGGAACGCGTGCTACTGGCGCGAATCAGTCAAAATGTATTGACTTGCCCCACGGCGCGGTGCTTCAATCG
Source organism: Pirellulaceae bacterium (assembly GCA_041741715.1). Classification (GTDB taxonomy): domain Bacteria; phylum Planctomycetota; class Planctomycetia; order Pirellulales; family Pirellulaceae; genus Aureliella. The sequence goes on from JBGSJT010000762.1 coordinate 1,875, forward strand.
CCTCGACACCGAATCCTATTTCAAACTCGGACGCAAAGTGGCCTTTTTTGGCGACGGTCATCAGTTTCGTGATGAACGTTACAATACCAAGGGCTGGGTCGTGCCGACGATGGGTGGCGATTTTTATCTGACTCGTCGCTTTGGTTTCAGTGACGGAGTCATGGGGGGGAATTTGTGGTTCATGGCGACCAGTGAAGAGGCCGCCATCGATGCCGCTGAGCGGAGTGTCCGCGCGGTCGATCAAGTCGATGATTGCGTGCTCACCTTCCCAGGTGGCGTTGCCGCCAGTGCCTCAAAGGCTGGTAGCCGTTATAGTTTCATGATCGCCAGTACCTTTGCCGAATTCTGCCCGACACTAAAATCGAAGCTGGGTGATCGTTCACGTGTACCCAACGGTGTCGAGTCGATCATGGAAATTGTGATTAACGGCAGTAGTCTAGAAGCCGTCGCGCGCGCCACCTACGCCGCAATCGACGGTGCCCTGGAAACTCCGGGTTTAGTTAAGATCACCGCTGGAAATTACGATGGTCGGCTTGGCAAGAGCTTCGTCTATCTTCGTCCTGAATGTCACCTCCCGGAAGGTCAAGGAGCCTAGCGACGCGTGGCCATTGAAACGATTTGCACAGGCTGTGGACAGAAACTCTCCGTGGCGGACGAGAATGCCGGCAAGCGGGCTCGCTGCCCTGCGTGTGGGCAGATCTACACCATTCCCTCCACCAGCGATGCACCGCTCGGTGGGACTCCCCGCTCTGATACTCGCTCCAATCCTACCTCTCCAACTTCTGCGGCCTCTGCATACGATGCGGGACGCGATGCCGATCAACCGCCCGATGGAGTTCGGTATTGGATGCGGTCGGTCGACGGGGGTGAGTATGGTCCCGTCGATCAGCCAACGCTCGACCGTTGGTTCCGAGAGGGACGCGTGGGACCCGGCTACCAGATTCGTCAAAGCGAGTTTGGCAACTGGCAAGCAGCCGATATCTTTCGTCCGCGCATGCAAGTCGATGACTCGTCCGGCGGCACGAACACAAGCAATCCCTATTCTCCCGTCGATACTTCGTCGGGCATGTACCGCTATCCCAAGGCAGACCAGGGGGTACTGATCTTGGTAATGGGGATTTTGGGATTCATGTGCTGCCCCATTTTTGGCATTGTGGCCTGGGTCATGGGTCACACTGCGCTGAATGATATCAAGGCTGGTCGCGCAGATCCGAAAAGTAAGGGATTGGTGCAGGCTGGCTACTACATCGGCATTGCCGGTGTAGTGATGAACATTCTATGTGTCGGCGGCTCGATGGTAATGCAAGCCCTAATGGCGGTTGGTGGAGCAGGGTGAGGCGGAATGAGCTATTGTTTTGGAATCCACATGTCGATCGCTGGTGGCTTGCATTTGGCCGCCGAGCGGGCTCGTGATTCAGGCTGCGACTGCTTGCAAATTTTCACCAAGAATAATAACCAATGGCAATGCAAACCGCTTACTGACGACGACTGCGGCAAGTTTATTGATGCCGTACAAGCCGCCGGTCTTTCTGCACCCATCGCACATGCATCGTACCTGATCAACTTGGCCTCACCCGAGCCTGCACTGTGGCAAAAGTCCCTTGACGCCCTGATCGTCGAATGGCAACGCTGCGAACAGCTCCAGTTAGTCGGTTTGGTCGTTCATCCCGGTGCCCATACCACCGCAACTCCCGAGCAAGGTCTACAGCGCATTGCCGACGCAGTCCAAGCAGCCGTTAACCGAGTCGACCCCCAGTACTGTCGATTGTTGCTGGAGAATACTGCTGGCCAAGGGAGTTGCCTGGGTTGGCAAATCCAGCAACTAGGATGGCTGCTCGCCGCAATTGATAGTTCGCAAGTCGGCATATGCTGGGACACCTGTCACGCCCTGGCTGCTGGCTACGACTTCCGCACCGCCAAGGGGCTCAAGGAGTTGATTGGTCAGTTGGAAGGTTCGCATGTCCTGGAACACATCGCCGCCATCCACGTCAACGACAGTAAGAAGGATTGCGGCAGTCGCGTCGATCGCCACGAGCACATAGGGCTAGGCTGCATCGGCGAGGAAGGATTTCGTCGCTTCCTCCGCTCACCGGCCTTCAAGTCACTGCCAATGTACTTAGAGACCCCCAAGGAAGTGGATGCTGGCAGCGGTCAGGACTGGGACCTCAAGAACTTAGCCACCTTACGGCGTCTAGTATCGAATCGGAAGTAGTGGCGTTGCCTAACCGACCTCAAAGCCAGGAAAGAACAACGCTCACCCCAGACCACCCACAAAACCGTCCCGCCACGCAGTATCGTACGGCTGCGCTGGTTCTGATTGGGGACTGCCGCGTCGAACCGAACGAATCTTCTACTTATCGAACGTTCAGGTCGAAAGCTATGGACTCGAAATAGCGTCGGCGCTTCACTCCAACACCGGCTAGCGATGGCAGTTCGAATCGCATTTACTGCCCCAGGACGGTTCGTCCTGAGCGCGCAACGGCAGTAGCCGTCGGGCCTAAAGTCGACTCCCCCGCGCAGTCAGATTGATGTCAGGGTCCCCGCGCCGTCAACACGAAAGCTCTCTGGCGAATCATGCGACGTGAATTACTGCGACA
>JBGSJT010000763.1:0-11226 GCA_041741715.1 Pirellulaceae bacterium
CTGAGTATGCTCAAGCAGCAAAAAGACAAGTACAGTATCGCTATGCGACGTCGAGTTGCTGGATGGAACCTCGACTATCTTGCAAAAGTACTAGGAATTCCCTTGCTATAGTATGCGTTGGCCCTGGTCCTGCCAGGCAGACATTTCATTACCCAAAGTCGTTAACCCGGCGGTTTTCATAACCCAGAGACTCTGAGAGTATTTGTCTCTGGTTGGCCCCCAGAGCGGGGCTGTTTTGGCGAGAGTCGCGGACGGAAATCGAGTCTCTGGAGAGTGGTTGAGACCCGAAAGATTGCAGGAAAATACGACAAAAGCCGGTGTTTTGCGTTGCTGCAAGACACCGGCTTAATCGAATAACCTACTGCGGTCAGTTTCCTAACCAAACAGAGACGTTGAGTGGAACCGACACCTCGCGAAACTCGCCTGTTTTCTCTCGCCTGGGTTATGGCTCTTGGGCGGTTTTGGCGAATAACCCTGGGAAAGAGCGGCATAGGGTCATCAAATGCTTCCCCGTTCTATGCCGTCCGTTGACTAAACTTCGATTTGAAACAACAAAGGAGATAGGTTGCGGTTCGATCTGCAGAGCGCGCACAGATCGTCAATTTCTCATCGCGTAGTCACAGGAGGAGACCGATGCTTGCATTCGTTGCAATAAGTACGCTTCATTGCATTCAAGGCCGTTTCCATGTCGGTTACACCAATCTGTGTCTGCACACTCAACAGTTCACAGCCGATGACATAGTTCGTCGGTTCGGCATAGACCGTCGCGGGATGACGCGTGTGGCGAAGGTCCTGAAGAGGTAGAAGATGTCTGCAGTAAGCCGATTTTTCCCTTTCGAAATACGCCATCTTTCGAATGTCGTCTTCAACATAGATTCGTCGATCGTCAGGCCATCCTGTCGATGCCATGGTGTAATCAACGAGTTGCTTGACATAGCCCTCAAAGTCTTCTTCGGCGAGAGCGTCGATAGCCTTCGAGGCACTTTGATCACTAGGCTGGAGCATATTAAGGATACTATGCTTTTCTGAAGCCTCCTGACGGTCTATCGTATCGCTATACAAACCCTTGGAAACGACGCGTTGGATTGAGTCAGAAAAGAAATCTTCCATGGCTGCGTCTTTCAGCAGTTGTGCCAACAAACGCCCAGCGAATGCTGCTTTTGCGATCATTTCCGCGTCTTGCTCGCTGTTGACATCACGGACGGTTTCGACCGCACGGCGAAATACTCCCATGGCACGCACTAGATACGTTTCCTTTGCCGTTGGATCCTCCGCGAATCGAGTCAAAGTTACTCCTAATGTTTGAAGTATCCCGCCAAGTTCGAAGAGAGCGCACCATTCCTCAACTGAGTAATCCATCGCGTGGGCTTCCGCCGCAACAAGTTCAAGTTCGTCGATGATTTTCTTGAAAGAATCTAGGGCATGGTCTCTTTCATCTCGTGCATCACGATAAGCCTCAACTGCGATTGGGGTTCGCATTTCTTGCTGCGAGCGAATTTTCGCAAGCGATCTAGACAACTCTGACTGTACACCGAGTGATACGGATGCCAAATTCGCTGCAGTAAGTCGGAGTCTCATTATGGCTGAAATGTCTGGTGCTGTGATTAAGGCTCGTATCCTTGGCTTCACCAGTTCAGCGACCACCTTTTCAAAACCGAATTCTGGCGGGGCTGACTGGCCAAAATGTCGCAAATATACAAACCCTTGTGCAGCTGAGTCGGTAGTCAGTTCCTCTGCAACATCGCACACTCGGCGAACTGCCGCGTGGGCTTTGGAGTTTGGTGGACCGCCCTTTAGCACCATTGCTAAAGCGAGAAGGTTCGAGAACTCTTCAGAGTGAATAGATGTTACAGTTGTGCAAGAATTGAGCACGCCAATTGCCGCTTCGATCTTCTCCACAAGTTTTGTAGCTTGGCGGCTCGCGAATGGCAACAGACATCTGTCAAGCAAACGAAGTGAAAGTATGCTGATAGCGCCATCAGCAATTTTCTCGCCAAACGGTAAACACACCTGTTGTTGAATCTCTCGAATCAGCTCATGATCGGTAAGAACTTCAGCGGCAGAATTCGCAACTTCTTTTGCGACGTCTATTAGTCCGTCAATATTTGCATCATTCTTTTCCAATGCCGTAATCACGTTCTGTACACGGTGGGAACGGTGTTCGACTGAAATCCGCTGCCAATATGACTTTTCCTGTAGGAAAACTTGAGCAAGGAACTGGTGATCATTCTGACCCGTCACGAGCGACCATCGGATTAATCGCCAGTGCCACAGCAAGAATTCTAACTCGCTAACAGATTGGGATTCGCTCCGATAGCACGCTATCCACGCGAACTCCTTGGCAAGCCCTCCGGCCTTATGTTTCTCACAGGCTTCGAACGGTTCATTGAGTGGCTTTATGTCATGCGTCGCAATTGCGAGATTCATCGAGAGTAAGGAGTCGAGAAAGAAATTCTCAGCATCGCCAAGGTTTGGCACTGACTGGATCTGTGCAATTCCTGCCTCTACAAGTTTGCTGAATGAATCATTCCCGATAAATTCGACGGCTAAACGAAACACTTTGCCAAACAGCATATCGTAAACATACGCTCGGTTCTTTTCTGATTCCAGATCAGTTCGTTGCCACATCCATTTCGATGCAAGGGTTGCGTACCGACAAGAATTGGGAAAATCCTTCGCGAGCAAGGCCGCTTCGATTCCGAAGAAGGCTACCGAGTACTGGTTTTCATCTTCAAGACTTAACTTGATCGCAGCGTCGAAATAGCGCATCGCACGATGGGGCCTTCCAACGGCAGTGCACACTCGTCCAAGCATCAGAGGTGTGGCTGAGCGATGCATCTTTTGCGATTCTTCGGTTTCGCTCAGGTTCAGTGTAAAGCCAGGGACCGGAGGTTGTGGATCGGCTGACTCCGGAGAAATGCGATTGACCAGCGACCAAGCGATTTGCGCCAATGCTGCCCAGTACGGAGAAGTTCGGTGATTTGCATCAAGTTGAGCGTGGGCAGCGATTAGGAGCCTAGCTGCGCGACCATAAAGACGACCATGTATCGAGAACCCTGCTGCCTCAAGCAGACTTTTGGCCACAGCCAAATCCTGCTCTTTTCCTAACAGTTTCTTAGCTCTGCTGAAAAGGTCGGCGGAATTCTCGGCTGTCTTGGTTGCGTCTCTCCATAGTCCTTGTTTGGCCTGCGAGATCGAAATCAAAAGATGGATGTCTGGCACTTCGTTTAGCAACGAAGTCGTGACGATCGCTAATGCGTCTCTGTAGATTGCGACAGCCTCCTGGTCGCGATCTGAGCAACGCAAAGAATCCGCACGGGTCTGCAACACATGCTGACGTACATCTGTAATTCTGGTCAGCTTGGACTCTTGAACGAGCTTAATCGATCGGCTGTCTGCCGCCTCGAAATCTCGAAAGTAGTCGATTTCAATGCGAACCATTACGCACTCAAACAGTGCTGCAACATTGTGGCAATCGTGCCGCAATAACTTGTTGGCCAACTTCTCAATTTCAACAAGAGCAGCGTTTCTAGTTTCAATCTTTTTAGATCTTTCTGGAAACTCCGCATAGATTCGAGTCGAGATGAATCGCCAAAGTTCCGCCCCGTGTAACAGCGGTGATTCGAACCACTGCTCAAAGAACTTAGTAGCAGGTGAATCGACGATCCTCGCTAGACTTGGCAGGATTGGCTTCGAATCTCCGAGAACTGCGGAGAGAACCATAAACCACTCCCATCCATCCGGTGCACTGGGCAATGTTGGCAATTGGAGCCTATCAAACTTCAATGCTGCCTCAATTGCTCGCTCAGCGTCTGGGTAGCGGACATAGTGGAACAACAATGTGACCCAGCCCCGTTGTTCGGCTTCAATTGGCCCTGCGAACGAATCATCAGAACGAAGGATGTCGTACAGATTCCTTGCTGCGATCGACGCCTTTTCATCAGCCCCGAGATCGCTATATGTTTTTGTACACGTAGCGAGCCAGTGAATCGCATCTTCAGGTTGTGCGTCCAAAACAATTTTGGAAAATAGCAAATCAAATCGTTTTAGAAGGAACCGTTGAATTTGCTTTTCACCAGGTCCACTTGCACAGAGGACATACATCGACGCGTCGTGTAGTGCACGATGCCAATCACCACTCAAAAAACGATGAAACACCGCGGCATGAACTTCGTAAACGTCAACCGATCTATCTTCTCGCTCCTGATATCCGTCAGCAATTGCCTCGTGGAGTTTAGCCTTCTCTTGGTCGGATAGTTCCATCCGAAATCCAGCCTCGTAGACTTCTGGCATAGTGAAGCGACCTGCACCAGCATCTTCGAAAACTTTTCTAACACAGTTGCCCCAAACCGTCGTGAACTTCGAAAACTCGCGATCCAAAATCCAGACCGCTTTACCGACCTGCTTTCGGAAACTTCTTGTTGCAAGCGATACCCGGCGGCACAAAGTAACTTCGTCATCAGAGAGCCCGCTGCGCAATTGGTCGATTAATGCAGATTGCATAGCCTCTAGACCAATTCCGCCACCCTCTGGTAGCCTTGCAAGATATTCAATGCAATCCTGTTCTGACTGCAACTTGCTTATGTCTTGCCAACCGAGCCTGAGCAAGCCGATGTGCCCACCACACCGAACTCGAAGTGAATCTAACGCTGCCAATTGAATTGATTGAACCTCATCGAGAATTCCAAAGAGATCCATGCATTCCTCTTGCGTAAGACCGGGAATTCGGCATGTCTCGATCCCTTTAGAACGCAAAGCTGATACAAATTCGGGTTTGTCGATGCCAACCATCAGCACTAAAGTGTTGGGATTTGCTCTGATGGCTGATAGCAAAGGTTCAATCGAACGCAAGCTTTGAATGCGATGTGCGTCATCTAAAACGATCAGCAATTTGGATTCATTACTTGCGATGAGTTCTACAAGGTTTTCCAGTCTAAGACTGGGAGCACCGAGCTTGGCGGACAAGCTTAAGGAGAACATCGCAAGCCAGGAGTCATCGGATGCATCGGCTTCAAATACTCTAAACCAAAACAAGTTGCCATCGAAATGCTTTACATACTCGGCAACGGTTGTGCTCTTACCACTTTCTGCGTAGTCGGCGATCGCAGCAACGCGACCATTATCAAACAATCTCGCGATCACACCAAAGACGCTGAGTCGGCTGAGGTGCGGCTTTGGGAGTGGCGGGGGATCACCAGAAATGAGTGTGCTGGCGAATTGCTTCCCGTCGATCCCGATGTTGAGCGCCGAAGACAATTCCGATGCAAGCTTTTGGCGATACAATTCCGACTGAGCGCCAGAAGATGGCGCTGTCAGTCCCGCTGCAGAAAATCTATCTGACTGAGAGCCAATCGCCTCAACTAGCCCCAACACCTCTGGCGAAATCTTTGTCTGGGTTGGGGCACCTAGGGGTGGAGAAGAACCTTTGTGTCTAACTGTGAGAGTATACGAAATGCGAATGCGGCGGCTCTTTCAGAAGCGATTTCTTGCCACCCACTCGCATCCGCGACCGCTTTCTTATCAATGAGATCTGAAATTCCTCTAATGACCATTGCGAGGCAGCTTTGCGTCATGCTTGCAGCAGTTAGGAATCCAATCCCTTCCATCTCTACAGCGACTGCATCACTGTAGGCTTGCCCCAAAAATTTTGCGGTTGCTGATCTAGTTGACGCTACAACTTTCGCACCTGCCGCTATAGGAGCAATGAAGACCCTTGGGTTTCGAGCTTCGCTTCGGTCCTCTATCTGCAGTTCAACTCGCCAATCATCCTTTCGGCCTTCTGCTCTAGCACGACTGATGAGAGCATCCGCTGAGTTGCGTACGTCTGGACGAGGCTTGAATACATCTCCGTCTTTCCCTGACTCGTATCCATACACTTTGGTCGCACACACAACGTCTCCCAAAGAGACATCCTTCACGCCACCTGCAACCCCAACGAACAATATCACGTTTGGCTTAAAGTACTCAATCGCCCGCTCTGCTTCCGCTGCAGACCGTTCGTTTCCTGCACCAGCCTCAGCAATCAAAACAGACCAGTCCGAGAACTCAGCAATCTCATAGACGGTGCCACTGTGGTGGGTATCTTCGACATGGTTCTGTAAACGCCTCCTTACGGCCGCATATTCGCAGGGAATAGCAGTGATGATCACGGCTTTCTTTTGAGTCATGTACCCCGTTCCTTATGGATGCTGCAAAACACTGGTTTCTTCGAATGACCTACTGCGATCAGTTCTTTAACCAAAATTGACTGATCGAGCAATCGACGAGACGAATGCTACGAAATACCCTGAAGATGGCTGTCGATCTTCCTTGGGTCGGTGATGACGGTCCAAGTCCAGGTTCCAAATGACTGCGTCTCGTTAATTGCTTTAACCCATTCATCGAGAAACTTATGCTTGGCCTGTGTCTCGTCGGTCTCTTCGCCTTTGATTTCCACAATCAGCATCACGCCACTCGTCATGCGCACGAGAAAGTCTGGTCGGTACTTTCGGACAACTCCTCGGTAGACATACAGGATCTCGAAGCCGAGATGATCGTTCTTCACCCAACTGTCAACGAGGTCTGAATGGTCGAGAGCATAGGCCTCAGAGGCCTCCCAGCGACTATCGTAAACGGCCATGTTTATGTGAGAGCGTTTGGTGTGCTCGCAAGGTCTGGACGTAAACCAAGGGCGCATGTCTGCGGTGCTCAAAAGCGGGCGATGCGAATCAAAAACGGGCGTCAAGTTGGTCGTGTTTTCGAATCGGATCGCTTCCCAAATGTGCTGGACGATGCGGTTCATATTTAGGATCAGCAGCACTCGCCGCTTCAACGGATCAGTGTCTGCACTGATACCAGCGGCTTGAATTCGATCCGACTCAAGTACCTGCTGAACAATACGAATAACCTGGGAGAGGAGCGAGTCGCGATTCCCCTTCCAACTCGGCTGCATCTGATCAAACACATCGCGTGCCATCTTGAACACGACTGTCTGGAGGCGATGACGTCTCCCAAGCTCGATCAAATCGATCTCCGAAAGTGCGTCCATGTTTGGCTTGCCTTCGAGAATCGCTGCCAACTCGGCGTGAGTTGGGGTGTCTCGAGGGCTGAGCTCCAAAACTTTAATTTTCGAGAGATCCAGTTTCAGTTGGGGTGAGTAAACGTGCTCGATGCGAATGACGTTCGGCCAAGAAATGCCAAACTCCTGTTCACGCTCACGGATGGGCTCAATAAGCGTCTTCGGCTTGGGCGGTAGTGGAGTGGTTCCGTCATCTTCTTCGTGGGGAAGGAAAGTGAAGGGGACACCGAAGATGTTAACGTATTCGGGTTCGAACTGTTTTGTCTTCGGGTTGATGTCATATGAGGTTCGACGCAGCCCTCGTCCGACGACTTGCTCACACAGAAGTTGACTTGAGAACGCACGCAGTCCCATCACATGGGTAACGGTCTTTGCATCCCAGCCTTCCGACAGCATCCCTACCGAAATGATGTTTTGCAGTTTTTCGCCTGGCTGTCCAACCTGTCCGACAGTGTCAACTTGCCGCCGCAAAAGCTCGGCCTGCTGTTGTTGGGTTAGCGGCTTGCTAGGACCTTCGTCATCATCGTCTTCAACGCTCGCATGCGACGTTAATTCGACTGCTTGTTCTTGTGATTCGGCCTTTCGGAGTACGCTGGAATCTATGTGCAGAGTTCGATCCGGATCACACAATTCGGGGATGTGAATTTTCTCGTGATCGAACGCATACTTGATTCGCGCCGCCGTCTCGGTGCGATTAGCGACAGTAATCATCACAGGTGGCACCGGGTGACCAACGCTCTCCCAGTCCTTGCGAGTTTCAAGCCAATCCTGACCAAGTAGCGTGTATGCCTGAGTAACGATGTCGGGTAGCGGCTCGTGGGGCAAAGCCTTGCGGTTGAAGTCGTCTTGAACATCGTCGTCTCGGTACAAGTGGTAAAAGCGACTCTTGAAGTCGGCGTCCCACCTTCCGTTGTCGCGAACCACTACCCGTGGCGTTTTCACGAGCCCAGATTCAATTGCGTCGTTCAGACCGAAGTCGCTGACTATCCAGCCGAACAAAGCATCTTCGCTGCTCTTTTTGCCCGAGGGAGTGTACGGCGTGGCAGAAAAATCGAAGCAATGCAGAATGTTGCGAGTCCGATGAATCCGATCTAGGCCCTCGATCCACTTCGTAGCCGATTCGAGTTCCTCGCGATCGACTCCTTGAACCTTAGCTCCAGGTGGGACACGCCAGGCGTGGTGCGCCTCGTCATTGATGGCGATCCAATTGTGAGCCGATGATAACTCGCCGAGAACCTCTCGAGCGTAAGCTTCATCGCTCTTCGCGCCGCGTTTGTCCACACTCCGTCGGCGGGCTATTTGCTCGTCGGTATCCCAGCCCAACCGGTGCCAGTTATGAATGACCACTTTCGCTTGCCGGAGCTTATCCAGCATCGCCGTCGGTACGATATGGAACAGGTCAAAGTAATTGCCAGGTGAATCGGGGACCAGTACGGCGAGTCGATTTCGAACCGTGAGCCCGGGCGCGATTGCCAGAAAATGTTTCGAGTATCGCGCATCCCGTGGATAGGATGCTTTGTTAAGTGTTTGCCACGCGATGACCATTGCCATGACAATCGTTTTGCCGCTGCCGGTGGCCATCTTCGAGCACCACCGGGAAAACGCACCGCCGTCGCTAGGAATCTCAATACCCTGCCGATCGGATTGATGTGATTCAGTCAGCCACATCAAGGTTTCGACGGCTTCCAATTGGCAAAAGAAGAAACGCATCCCTTCACGTTGATTGGGATCGTACCAATGCTCAAGCAATCGCCGCGTAATCCCGGTTGCTCCGGGGTAGTTCGCTTCGCGCCATGCTTTCACTCGTGGGCGGATCTTGTTGACCAAATCCAACTCAACGAATTGGCCTGGATCATTGAAACCCTGCGCATCGGGCGTCGCCACGATGTAACCCGCAGGCCTTCTGCCCTCCATTTGTGTGAAGATCATGTGCTTGCGGTCGTAGCTCCAGTATTTCTCTGGCTCCACAAAAGGCGTATTGAGGATTAAGTCCCCAGCGCCAAGACGATTCTTACGTTTAGGCATCGCTCCCCCACTACTCGACGTTGATGATCTTTAAACACTCGATGCCACGATCATCAATAATCTTGGCGGCAATCCGGCGATTCCTTCCCATGTCGAACGGAAGGGAAACCGTGCCTCGGTAGGCCTCGATCAAATCCTCGTCGATCTCGGCTTTGAGGTTTTTGGACAAGCGGCTCCACCCGTCTTTTTCCCCTGACATGGGGAAAAAGACCTGGCGTGGCAGCAAACTGCGGCCATCGTAGTCCGTATCGAGCAACCACATTGCGATTCGCGAGGTATCGCCAGACTCAATCTTGCCGTTGCTTGGGTTGTAGTAGTCGAAGCCATGCACTTCCACTTCCCATAGCCCTGAATCCGGGCCGCGATGAATTTTGCGGAGCGTCACGTCGGGTTGCCCTACCAGCCAGAAACTCTCGTTGCTTGAGCGCTTCTTCTTCAGATCGTCGGTCAAAAGGTCAGTGTTCATTTGCAACTTCAGAAGCTGCATGCCTGCCTTTTTGGGATCTAGCTCGTCGATGTCCTTCGCTGCTTCAGGATCAAAATGGAAAGCAGCGAACAGCAGAACTTCGGGCTTTGGCTTTAGCCCACGAGCTTCTTCCCATGCCAACTCGACGTGTCGTTGTTCGAGTGGTGCGTGTTCTGGCCCAAAAGAGACCGCGACTGTTCGAGCTTGCTTGTCTTTGGTCTCACCTACAGCGTGCAAATAGCGAGTGCCGGGCAGTGGTTCGAGACGCAAGAATTCAAGCTTCGTTCCCCCCTTTCCACGTACACCAGTACGCGCTAACTCGTCGCGCCACTCGTCTTGCCGCGATGTAACACCGCTACGACTGATCGATCCGTCTGCAGGCATCGGTTCCGCCACAGGGCCATGTCCGTTGGGATCATCAATCTCGAGAACATTGATTGCGGGAACAGCTTCGTAGGTGAAGGGGCCAGTGACGCGCGCCTTACTGCGATCCACTTCCGGTTGGTCATACAAAATCTCTTGGTCAGCATACTTCTTGATTGCTGCGTCGATTGCTTCTCGACTCATCCCCTCGACAATCTCGGGATTGTTCGCAATCGACTTCAAAGTGACGTGCGGTACCGTTTTGTATTTGAATCCACTTCCTACACCTTCTTTGGGATGTGCTAATGTGTAGTAGTCGAAAACGGCGGTCATTAGCCGTTGCTTGGCAAGTGTGATTGCTACACGGGAGGTGTCACAAGTGATCCAGCGCCTCCCCCATTGCTCGGCAACAACGGCGGTAGTTCCTGACCCGCATGTAGGATCGAATACAAGATCACCAGGGTCGGTGGTCATTAGCATGCAACGCTTTACAACGTTAAGACCAGTCTGGACAACGTAGGTCTTTTCGCCACCAAACTGATTCTGGCCGATAGTATCTGACCAAAGATTAGTTAAAGGAATCGCTGGGAAATCGTCCATAAACCGAACATATCCAAGTCCTTTGCCAGCTCTCGCGATCCTCCCAGCCAGCTTAAGCTTCTCTATTCCTTCTTTATGCGTGCTCCATTCTCGCTTTGGCGGAAAGAACTCTTGACCCTCGAAGAGAATTGGAAAATATCCAGTTCTTCCAGGCCGTACACGTGACGAAGTTAAGTCGCCTGTTGTAAAAATCTTCGCTCCTGCAGGTAGTGCATGGACGCCGGATTTCTCGTCTGACGTCATGCGTCGCCGCTCATAATCGGACAATTCAATTTGTGTATAGGCCGTCGCTCCTTCACCACCGGCTTCCTTCATACGAAAAAGTGCGTGGTACTTGCAGGCGTCAGGATTCTTTGCGTACCAAACCAAGTAGTCTAATGTGCCAGGTATGAATTTGGATGTCGCCCCAACAGTCTTGGCAAAACTAATAGTGCCAATACACGCCTGCGAGCCAAAAACCTCATCAAGCAGACTGCGAACAAGATGCAAGTTTTCATCGCCAATCTGAAGAAACACGCTTCCTGATTCGGTAAGCAATTCGCGAGAGAGCAAAAGGCGATCACGCAAATAGGTTAGGTAGCTAGTGTCTGTCCGGAAACTGGTTCGAACTTGGATTTTCCCCGATTTCGGGGGGATTATCGCGTTGAAGAATTAATGCAATCAGCCTTTCGATCCAGAGAATTGCAATCGACGAGAGGCAACCAGCCGTCGAATT
>JBGSJT010000764.1:0-4580 GCA_041741715.1 Pirellulaceae bacterium
TGCCCAGCGCATCCTGGCTGAGGCTCAGTACCGATCGACTGTGGGTGGCTGATTTGCTCAACACACCTTCCAGCGCTTGGGATACGGTTGCATTGCCAACCGGGAAGACGCGTCCACCCACCATAGCCACATGGTTGCAAACGCCCCAAGTAAATTCTGCCCAGATGCTGCTGCCTGGATTGGAAACCAGCATGCGGAGCGGCACTCTGCAAAACGGCAACGATGTATTGATTCCGGTGGTCGCAATACTTTTTGGGGGCACGCGTTCTGGAATCATCAGCCGTTGGTCCGTGGGTGGCCCTAGTGCCCAGCGATTCCTTCTGCGTTGCTTGCAAGAACTGGAGTCCGAGTCGAGTTCCTCTTCCGCGCGACGGGCTGCCTTGGCTCTGTGGACCGAAGACTTTTTGTCAGCCGACGAACCGAGCTTGCGGCCCATCAAGCAATCCGCATCCGCCCTCACCAACGGCCAACATCCACTGTTGTGGAGCGGCTACATGAGCCTCGGCAACTAGATCTTTCGATGAATAAGTGAGCAGGCCAGCGCTAGCCCAACTTCCCCAACATCTTTGACTTGAGTGTGGAAAACGTTAGATTTCTGCGAATTCGTTTCCACTACATTTTACCGATTCGGATTCTTGTTGGCAGCTTGAGGCCGAGTTTGTCTAGCAGAATTCGTTGGTGTTCGGACGGGCGGGCGACGCAGCGATTACGGATTTCATGGCCGGTGTCGGTGGGGAGTACGACGTCTACCATGCGTATGTCCGATAGTTCCGCAAGCACGCGGCGGGGCTCGTCGCCAAGCCCAGCACGATGACACAACTGCCCGAGGGTCTTCCAGAGCACGTACGACAAGAAGCATACGAGAATGTGAGCGCGAACGCGGTCCTCCTTTTGATGCCATACGGGGCGCAGACTCAAATCTGTTTTGTGAATGCGGAACGCGTTTTCAGCCTCAGTGAGTTGGATGTAAGCCTTCCAGAGTTGCTCGTCTGTCCAGTCGTTGACGTTGCTTCGCAGGAGGTAACAACCGTCGCTCAACTCATGCCAATCGGTAGCGGGCTTAATTCGCGTCCATTCGATTGCCGCGAACTTCTCCTCTTTCTTAAGCACTTTCACTTCGAACAGATGTGATGCGCGAGTGTTCTGGCCGAGCAGGCGACCGATCTCGCGCGAGATAATTAGCGGATCGCGGTTCTGTTTCTCGCAACGTGCTTTCATGGCTTCGAGTCGCTCAGCGATTTTATCTGCCGCGCGTTTGACGATGGCTTTGTCTTTCTCTTTTCTATCGCGACTGCGACAGAGGATAAACGTTTCAGTTATGTCATCCCAAACATCCGAATCGTCTTCTTTTGGAAGCTTGCACAACTTGACTTCGATACCATCGCGGATCGTGCTCCAATCTTCCTTAAGAAACTCTTGCTCAAACTTCTTAAGCATCGATTTCGGAGTGCCGATGATGTAGCGACGGTTCTCCTGACGCAAGAATTCAAGATTAGCTTCGGACGTCATGCCACGATCCATCACCCAGATGCGATCGGACTTGCCGTAGCGACTTTCCATCAACTCAACGATGCCTTTGACGGTTGTCACATCGGCAGTATTTCCTGCGAAAACTTCATAACCAACTGGCATTCCGCAGCGCGAGACCACCAGCGCGATACAGACTTGTTTGCAGTCGCCGCGTTGATCGCGAGAGTAGCCACGTTTTGCCAACGGATTACTCATGCACCGGCCCTCGAAGAACGTGCTCGTGACATCGTAGAGCAGCAAGTCATATTCGAGGTCAAACAACTCGCCCAGGCGATTCTTCAAGTGAACTTCCAACGCTTCTTTGTGTGGTAGAAGCTCATCGAGCGCTCGATACAAACGATTGTCGTCGACGCGAGCAACTGGCACGCCAAGCAAGTCTGGCAGAGCTGTTTTTGGATACCATCGCTCGGCCACGTACAGTTCGCTGGAGGGATCAAGTAGTCTCGCGATCACCAGTATCATCGTCGTCACTGACCACTGCACGCTCTCTCTTCCCAGGGGCATCTGTTTGTTCAGGAACTCGTCCAACTTGAGCTGCTCTAGCAAGTGCATTGCCAGCCAAGGTCCACCAAACGCACGACTGTTCTCGACTCGAACCGCGCTGGTGTTG
The DNA here is from genome assembly GCA_041741715.1 of Pirellulaceae bacterium. Lineage (GTDB taxonomy): Bacteria > Planctomycetota > Planctomycetia > Pirellulales > Pirellulaceae > Aureliella. The sequence continues at coordinate 2,141 of JBGSJT010000764.1, forward strand.
ACTTTCACCCATCGTGGCTCAATGGGTTCGTCTTCGAATTCAAAGAGCGCCCGTTGCGAATGGCTCGGCCGCACCATCTCGCCAGTTCTGGCATCGGTCTGCCTGCGTACCGCTTCCTGCACCCCCAACCGCCCGGCTTCATCCAACGCCCCCAGCCAAGCCACCACATTCTGCCGCGGCCCACGCTCGGTGCGCACCGACTCTACCAGCGCCCAATAGGCTCGTCGTTTTCCTTCGACTGTTCTGAAGCATTGACGGATGAACATATCGACAAAACTAACTGACCAAATCCACCGGTCCAGTGGACAGCCGTTTCCACTACACCGCAATTCAGAAAGTCGCAAACCCTTAGCCCACATCCACACGCACCCGTGGGAAGAATCTACAACGCAAACCTACTGAAAGAAATTTTTCAGAAATCCTGTTGGGGAAGTTGGGCTAGCCTGTCCTGCTAAACGTTTAAGCTTGAATTGTCGAATTGCCGCCGACGGGTGTTTCGCTGACGGCGGTGGCGTGGCACCACCGGGCCTTTACTGGGCCAGTTCCAGGCTAAAAATCCGGAGGCTGGGTTTAACTCACGCCTGACAGCGATATGCTATTGATCTAAGCATCGCAGAGAGCAACCGTTCCGCTTGGTCGGTCGATCACACCGCTGCGATAGCCACTCCAGAAATCAGCCCACGTTCTCAGGTCGCGAAACATGAATGAATCGAAAGTAACGGGTACTGTCCATCTCGTGGAAGACACCAAGACCTATGGGCAAAAGGGCTTTCGAAAACGGCTGGTGGTGCTCGAACAGAATGATGGTAGGTTTCCGACGTACATTCCGGTTGAGTTCCTTCAGGATGCGTGCGATCAAGCGGATGCGCTGACCGTTGGCAGCGAAGTTGAAATCACTTACCGCCTGAATGGTCGCAAATGGCAGCGGGATTCCGAGAGCGAAGTGAAGTACTTCCTCAGCTGCGAAGCTATCAACTTCAAAGTGCTCGGCGAGGCCGCAGCAGGTAGCCCCTCCGGCAATGCCAACGACCAATTCGCCGAAGCAGCCTATGAGGATGACGACGAAGTGCCATTTTAGTGTGCGTCCGCCGCCTACTTAGCGTCCGCGCCGATTTTCCACAACGCACCGGTCGAGCGGACATACATGGCACCATCGCTGATTGCAGGAGAGCCAAGCACCTCTTCTCCCAGTTCGCATTCGGCGATGACCTCTCCTCCAGACTCGTCCAGCTTCACGACGAAGCATTTGCCGCTCAACGCAAAGGCATACATCAGGTTACCCGCAATCACGGGGGTGGCCCAGAATTGTCCGGCGTCCGGCAATCGGGCCTGCCATTTCAAGTCGCCCGCTTCATCGCAGCAAACCAAGACGCTGCGATTGAGTCCCAAAACGCCCACAGAGCTGATTAGTAGCGAGGCCGAATTGGGATTGATGCGCGAGGATTCCCACAGCGGAGTTGGTTCTTGCATTGCCTGGGATAGCTCGAACACTTTAACGCCATCTGATGGCACGTGGATCTTGCCTTCCACAAATACGGATGTGGCTACCGACGAGCAGGACATTTCCTTTCGCCAGGCAATCGCACCGGTTTGCGGATCCACGCCGGTGATATCATCCAAACTGTGCAGGACGACCACGTTCTTCTGATCGGCTCCGGTGGCTACCCGTGGCGATGACCAATTCGCCTTGCGCGGTCTGGGGATTTCCCACTTGGTCTCACCCGTCTCGGCGTCAATTCCAGCCGTAAACGAATCCGCTTGGCACTCGACCGTAACCACCACAACACCATCAACGACAACCGGCGAAGAACTCATGCCGATATCGTTTCCAGCCAGCGGGTGCTTGTCCGTCAAGCTCCGAAACCACTGCAGATTTCCGTCCAAGTCGTAGCACACCAAATCGTTCGAGCTGAAGAACGCGAAAACTCGCTGGCCATCGCTGCAAGGCGTGGGAGCCGCATTGGCGCTGAGCGGGTGGCAGAACGGCCGACCGGTGGCCTTGGTGCTTCGCAGCCAAAGCACTTCGCCCGATTCCGCATCGACGGCAGCCACATGCATCCACCGCCCTTCCATGGCCGAGCTGCTGGTGGTGATGACCTTGCCATCGACCACGATCGGACCGCTGACGGAGCGTCCCGGCAATTCCGTTCGCCACTGAATGTTGTCAGCCGCCTGTCCTTCCGCGGCTACCGTAAACGAGCTCGGCAGCGACTCGGCAACCACCGCATTACCGCCTGGCCCGAGAAAACCGGGCCAATCGCAGAAGGCCGTATTGCTGATCGCTGACAGCAGGCACACCAATCCAAACTTGCACATGCACTTGGTCATAGTTCTTCTTTCACTTCGCAGATGGTTTGATGGCGAGGCCGGTGCTGTCGGTAAATCGCAGTTGGAATGCAAAATCTTGAGCCCACGAATCGGTCTGTTCGTTCTGGCAAAC
>JBGSJT010000765.1:0-3787 GCA_041741715.1 Pirellulaceae bacterium
TGGGGGTACAACCGGCGTTGAGAAGAAGAAATGTTAGGGCAATGATTGGAGTGCGCATTTAGATGCACTTCGATTCGGCGACAGAACGACCAAATTCAGCGAGTGCGAGGAGTAATCTCAACGCAAGTCAGAACGCCCGACCGAGCACTTCGCTGCAATTTTTTGTTCGTCCTTATTCTGGCGTCTCCAAGCCCTTTTCGCAATCGCTGCATTCGCTCGAACCTTCCGCAACTCCATTTTTATTCGAACCCGCAAGTTCGGAATCGGTGCGGAAGAAACCGCAAACGACTGTGACTTGGTGAGAGTAAAGCCAATACTGTCCAAATGCGCCAAGGTAGGTTTCAGTATGATCGTCCAAGTTTTTCTCATCCGGGTACTGAATAGTAATTACGAACGGTGTTGACGTAGAGATCGATTCAATTGGCCCAGTATGCAGTGACCTGGCAACCCCTGTCTTTGAACACGCATGCGCGACCATTACCATTAGTAACAAGAGAATTTTTATGCTGTACTGGCGAGGCCAAGTCATGATTTCTCCTGGACGAACGTTTCGCATCACCGCGGTCGCGGCGAGTGATGCCCGATTTGAAAACACGGCCGACCCGCGACTTATTGTAATCCGCACACCAATTTACTGGCCTGAGTGGGAGCCCGTCTCCAGCTCAGAACGAAGGCCAAAGCAAACAACCGTGCGGCGCGATTTATTATCGGATTGTACCCCACCGATTTGCTCGGTGGCAAGCTCCTTCGAGCCAATGGCTGACGAATTTCCGCGACTGACTCGCTCGCTTTTTCAAGTCGACGAAGTCTAACCGGAGACCTTCGCAGCCATTGGTTTGCTTTCCGTTTACGAATCCTCAGATGAAGCACTCCGTTAAAGGCCATCAATAAGTTCTTCGACGCGGAAAGTTTCTCGAAGCTGCTCCTAATCCCAGTCCCGTTTCATTAAGGAAAACCATGCGATCTTCAGCCACAAATCAACCAAATGCAACCGACAGCATTCCTGCTGCCGACCCGAAAAACACGATTCAAGTCGGCATCGACTGGGCCGACAAAGAACATGCATACTCCGCTCTTCTCCCCTCCGGAAAGATTAAGACAGGTAGCTTCAAACAAAACAAATCCGGTATCGATGATTGGATCGCGGAACTCTCCAAGCTCGTGCCATACTGCAACATCGATGTCTGTATCGAGACTTCCTCAGGGGCCTTGATCAACGCTCTGATGGAATACCCCCGAGTTCGAATCTTCCCGGTTAATCCCGGCGCCTTAGCGAACTACCGCAAAGCTTTTGCTCCTGGCGGTGGTAAAAACGATCCCGTTGATGCTCGACTTATCATGCAGTTTTTGCAGCACTACCGTGCTCAACTGAGACAGCTTGTTCCGAACTCCCCAGAGACGCGCGAGCTGACCGCGCTAGCTCAAGATCGTCGTCTGTTTGTCGAGCAGCGAGTCGCGCTTTCCAATCGCATGATAGCCTATTTAAAAGCTTATTTCCCAACGATTCTTGAGTTAAAACCCGCTCGAGCTTACTCGGAATTCGTTGTGCGTTTAGTCCATGCATACCCTACGCTTGAGGAGGCTCAAAAGGCAGGAAAGGTTAAGCTAAGAAAGATTCTTTTCGGAACTGGAGCTAAGGCAAAAATGGAAGTAAGGCTCGATACGATCATGAAGGCAAAGCCGATCACAACCGATCCAATTTTATTGCGTACGCATGCTCGTCGATGCCGGTCACTTGCTGCACAGATCCATCTTTTGAATGAGTCGATTAAAAGTTACGATGCGGAGATCAAGGAACTAGTCAAGAAGCACTCGGACTACGATATCGTAAAAGACTTGCCAGGTGCATCGGACAAAACGCATGCAAGAATCATTGCAGCCTTGGGCGACGATCGAGCTCGCTATGCGAACGCAGAGAGTCTGCAAGCGGCAGCAGGCATAGCCCCCATCACGACACAAAGCGGCAATTCACGCTTCGTGTCAGCACGTTGGTCGTCGTCGAAATTTATCAAGCAGACTTTTCACGAATACGCAGGGCTATCCATAGCGAAATGCGCTTGGGCGAAGGCCTATTATGAAGAGCAGATAGCAAAGGGGAAATCAGCCCAGATGGCCAAGCGAGCCTTAGCATTCAAGTGGATAAGAATCATCTTTCGGCTGTGGCAAGCAAGGATCAGCTACGACGATTCGCACTATGTAACGAGGCTGAATAAGACCGGTTCTCCACTGGCCCAGAAATTAAAAACCGCTGCAGAATAACTCGACTAATAGGGCTTATAAAAAGGGTTCTCGACGAGACGAAAATCGCCGTGGAGAACCTGTCTGCAGGCCTGAAAAACAATGTCGAAAAAATGTTCGGAAAAACGACCTTACCTATTGACCCGTTGCCTCAGATGTCTCCGGTGCATGCGTTGGTTACGTGACTTGTTTCCGGCTTGCGAGTGTTGCCCAAGCGGCGACGACCATGGCCGTAAATAGTGCGAACCCTGAGCAAGCAAGCGGAGGATAGTATAGCACAACTTCCGATGGGTCGGGACCGTACCTTTTGATTTGATCGTTCCAGAGTGAGTTGTTGATTGCCCAACCGCAAAACGCAACGGCCAGTAGGAGCAAAACCGAAGTTACGTATTGTCGGCCGATTGTGAAGGCAACACCAAGTCCGGTTGCTGCACTGATTAGCGTACACATTGGAAGTGAGATGAGGCCTGCTTGTTGGCCATACGACAGAATTGGCTCCGTTGCTGTGTCGCGGTCTTCGAGAGTTATCGAAGCAAATATGTAGCCAACGAATCCGGCAATTCCGCCAATCATCGGCAGGCCCAAATAGGCTAAGGTCGAAATACTTAAACGTGCCGAACTCGAATTGGCAGATGTGCCTATTGTGCCAATCGACGTTGGTGATCGATACGGTGAGTCATCTTCATGCATGCTGATTTGTCACGTAACGCTGGCGTTGACCGGGCCGCCGCCAATCAACATTGACTTCAGGAACGACGCGATCGGCGGCTCCGCGTCCAACGCGTTGTTATCCGACTTTTGTCAGGAGCATGGAACTCGCTCAAATTGCAACCCGGAACAACCGGATTGTTCGATTGCAGACCGCACTTCTGCAGACACAATCGGCGAAACATCAAGTGGTGCGAGAGCGAAGACGTGCCGCCCAGTGGTCTTGTTTTTTGCCAAGTGCGGACGCAGAAGTCTCCCGTTGACGTAGGTAGATTTTTTCGAGTCGAGAACGTCCGGAAAACTGGAGAAATGCATGATGTAGTAGTAGTGAATCGAGCCATCATCGTCAACAACAACTGGAAGCCAGACGAGGCTATCCGAAAATGGAGAAATGATCTGCATTAGTTTCTCTGAGCAAAGTCTCATGATAAGGTCTGACGGTGGCCAGTCACGCAGGATTGCGGTTGAACCGGATGCAAGCGGCTTAAGCATTGTTTCGATCTTGGACCAGCCGTCGCATGATGTACGCACCTCGATGTCGTCCCAAAACGCGTATTCATCGAACCCATTGGGCACGCTGACGACGCCTTGGTTACGCATTTCCATTCCACGAATGTGATAGTACTGCATTGCCTTGTCGGATAACGCCCGCATTGACCGAGTGCGAGTAGAAAATGTTACCATGTCAGAGCGCGTCGATCGAGCACTTCGGTCCAATGCTTTGTTCGTCCGTTTTTCAAAAGGCGGCCAAGGCAAGTCATGGCAAGTTTTTAGTATTGTAGATCCGTTTTACGTGATCCCACAAGATCGGGGAAACATCATTTGGCGAATTCTCGATTAC
>JBGSJT010000766.1:0-3472 GCA_041741715.1 Pirellulaceae bacterium
TCGACTATTATAATGAAACCATGGCAAAACCCTACCGCTGGACCTGCGACGGAACGCTACTGTGTAAGTAGGAAAGATAACGCTCCCATCAAACGTAAACTCCCTGTTCCGGCACTAGGAATTTGCAATTCTACTGTCAACGTGCTGGAATTGGGGCGCTGTTTAGTGACAGCCCTTGCTAGAACCGGGAACAACTCGATAAATCAGAACCGTGCATCGGCTTTTGGAGCAGGGCCGCCCGGTCTTACTCAGCAGCGCATCATTTTGAGTGGATTGATTCTTGGCGGTTGACTGGATATCGGTCGCGACGGCCGCGTATTCATGAATTCGCGAGATCAATTGTGAGGCAAACTCCCCCGCTTTCGTTGTGACATTCGAAATATCAATTCCGCTGTCCAAAATAACCGCGACCAAGACAGAGATGGCGACAACCTTGAGCCAGTCGTTCACGGTTGGCCAGGAATACTGTGATTCTAATGTCATTGATTGCCAATAGTCGACGGTCTCGTCGAGTGATCCGCGGCGTTTCATGGATGTTCCTATTTGTAGTGGCGAAGCGAAGCGTCGCCACTGTTAACGCTGAAATTGCCGTGTCATTCCCGAAAAACTTTGATCACAGAAAGTTTCTGAGTTTCCTGGAAGAAGTACCAGGGACCGGCGTTTACCAGGTCGAATCAGTTACTTTCACTTCGGACCCGGAGAAAATCGATGTCACGCATTGCCAAAAAGATCGCTGCTGCTTGTTTCGTCCTCGCTTTGACAACCGGATTGGCTTCAATTGGGCCGACCGCCCACGCTGGTGAATCATGTCACGAACCAACCTGCTATTACAAAACGGTCACAACCTGGGTAAGCAAAGAGGTCGCTTACGAGAAAAAGGTTGTTTTGTACAAGCCCTGCGGGACGCCCTACTACGCTTGGAAGACATTTTACAAAACGGTCGAAGTTCCGGTAACTTACCGTGTGAAAGTCTGTTATTGATCTGCATCTCCGATCGATGCTCGCTAGACTCGTTGACATTGTTCTTGCCCGGACCACAATCTGGGCATGAACCTGGAAGTCGAGACTGACGAAGCATTGGGCCTGCGGGTAGCGAGCGACGCTCCGCAGGATTCTGCTCATGCACCTTTCCAGGAATTGTATCGTCGGCATGGGGCGATGAGTGAACGGTTTATCGCCAACCGAATTCACTCGTCTCAGGTTGCGGATGTCCATCAAAAGACGTGGACGAAAGCTTGGGATCACGCCCAACAGTTCACAAATGGAGCGGGATACATTGCTTGGCTGTTGACTATCGCTCGCAACACGATCACGGATGAGTACCGAGCCACAGCACGACGACCAGTTGAAGCTTTAGTCGATGGGAGCAGCGTGGTGGACCATGAACAACCTGTTGACCAATCGTTGATCGACGACGAGGAAGACGCGGCGCTGAGCGACTGCCTGCGGCAATTGGATCCGATCGCCCGTAATTTGGTGCAGGGACGGCTGAGCGGGAGAGGTTATGGAGAGTTGTGTAACGAACTTCAATTGAGTGAATCTGCGGCACACAAATTGTACTTTAAATCAAAGGCCCAACTGCAGCAGTGCGTGGAACATAAGATGACATGATAAACCTGATCGCGTTTGAGATACCGGAGTCGCCAGTCGAAATTGCCACGTGGTTGGAATCAATCATTTGCCGAGGGGACTTGCGCGGTTTGGTGGCGCAGCTGAATTGTGTGCATGGAGATGTGAATCCATCGCTCGAACTAGACCCATTTCTTGGCGAACACCGACAATCTGTCTTGGTTCAAGGACTTTCCACGTTGCCAGAAAGTAAAGTCCAGGTGCTGCTGACGACGCCCAGGCTGCTACTGGATCTTCAGGAAATGATGATGGTCGAGGGCGGCGACTACTGGCAGGTGAAGTTCACGACGGATGTTGGTCAAGATACGGTTCGGCGAACAGAGGATGCGATTGCTCTGTTGCTGGGGCATCGGCAAGTCACAATCGACAGTACGATGAGGCCCCCGTCTCGGCAGTCTGTTTTCTCGTTGTTGGCGCTGGCCGCTGGACTGCTAGTTGTGATTGGCGGTACTTGGTACTGGAACCACCAGGGAAACGTTCAAGAGCCGGTGCATCTTGCGGCGGGCTGGGGTTGGGCATCCGAGAGTGGCATACCATCGAATGTATCCCCCAAAGACTACTTGACCGCACTATCAAACGGAGCTGACGCATGGTTCAACAAGCGACCATTGACTCAGAGCGAACTGCTCACGCGGTTGGCCGAGTTTTCAGCTGGCTGTGAGATACTCGTCAATTCCGACCATGCTCCCCTTAATGATGCGGACAAAGCGTGGCTGCAATACAAATGCCGTGGATGGAAAAAGCAAATCGACGAACAGCTTGCCACAGTGAATCAAAGATCGATTGAGGATGTTCTTCAAACTGCGGATAACATAGCTCGTGATATATCAGAGACACTCAAAGAAAGGGCAAATAGGGCTTGAGCAAATGACTGGTCACCTACCACCGCGTTCCAGATGAAAATAACCTCTCATTTACGGCTAGGACGGTGCACTTTGCCTATGTACTAAAAATGTTTTTAGTGCATCACCGATACCACGATTTCAATTTGCGATTTGCGCGGGCAAAAGTCTAACCCGCAGAAGCGGTTAATCAGATTCCCCTGTTGAGGAATACACGGTCCCACGCTTGGGCCATTTGCCAAACCCGGTAAGGCGCTAGCGGCGGAGGTCCACCGGTTACAGCAGCACTGGCTGATTCCGCTCAGCGGCTTGTGCCAAAACTATACCATTCGAAGACGTTATCGAGAGCCCTTTGAAGTTGGCGACATGCCAACTGACAAGGGCTCTTTTCGTTTGATCCCCATTTCCCAAGAGAAGTACTCAATGACCTACACGAGCCGTGAATAGCTTAATTTCAACCACATAGTTGGCAGTGTCACGATTGCCGCGCTGTTCGCGGCCCTCACGGGCAGCGGCACGGTCTTCATCGTCGTGGCTGGCGTGTTGATTGCGAGGTCACTCGCCAACGGAGAGATCCGACCGCCGCGCACCGGCAAGCGATAAGCGATAGCCGATTGTTTACACGCTCAGCGACGTTCACGGAGCGGTGATCGGCTGCACATCGATAACGTCGTGCTACAACTTCTGGCTCAATGCACGGTATACCTGAATAGGTAAAGTCACAAACGCAGGAATCGCGAAATTCGACCACAATTCCTGGCCGCTAAGCAATTTGTCATTCGGCACTTCAAAAGGGGCCACTGATCGGCGCTTCAAAAGGGACCAGCGAACGCATGTATAGGTTAGTGTTGTGAAATGGGCCTTTTTGAGCTTATTGCTCACCCTCTTTATCGGACGCCGACCCGATCGGCGCTTTGGCCCTTTTTGAAATTGTTTCGCTCGTTCCCAATCGGTAGCTCCGACCGCTGATTTGGATCGCTTCGCTACGGTGCAAGAATCGA
>JBGSJT010000767.1:0-3697 GCA_041741715.1 Pirellulaceae bacterium
GTGAGCGTTCGGGGAAGTGCATCTTGCGTGGTGGTTTAGGTTGGAGGGTTTTGTTTCCTCTAACTTTGGGATTTCTGCGATGGGTAAGTCGAACGAGAAGGAAGAGTTCTGGCGGTTGGTCGTTGAAGAGTATCATACCAGCGGGTTGACAGTTCGCGCATTCTGCCAGCGCGAGGGAGTTTCGGAACCATCGTTCTATGCATGGCGAAAGAGGCTCCTGTCACGAGATAAAGCACGCACCCGTGAGCTGGCAAAGGGGCTGATACCGGTCGATATCATCGATTCGCTCGATGGATGTGCATCGAGTTCCGATTCTCAGAACCAGGCCTCTGGAGTGAGCAACGACCAACGATGGGCATCGATCGAGGTGCTTACACCCTGTGGATTCACGGTCCGCGCCAACCAAGCTATCGAACCATGTCGCCTGCGCGGGCTACTTGTCGTCATCATTGGTCTGGACCGGGAGGCTGCGCAGTGTTGAGCATCGCGGCAGGAACGCGGATATTCTATGCCGTTGGTGCAACAGATATGCGTAAGGGATTTGACGGCCTTCAAGGGCTAGTCTCGGGTCTACTGGAACAAGATCCGCTCTCGGGACATCTATTCCTGTTCGTCAATCGTCGACGCGATAGGCTCAAGATTTTGTACTGGGACGGTGACGGGCTAGCGATCTGGTATCGGCGACTGGAACAGGGCACTTTTCAATTGCCAAAAGTAAGCGACGATCAGAAATCGGCTGAGATGCGAAGTGAGGAATTGACCATGCTGCTGCGTGGGATCGACTACAGCAATGTGCGGAGACGCAAACGCTTTTCGCTGGCGAGTTGAATTTCTCTGAACAATTTGTTGCACTGATAAAACGCTCGCACTTGCCGCCTGGCAATGGCGAGCGTTTTCCATTTAATTCTGAAATTACTTTGCAAGGCAGAAGAACGCCGTGCCCAATGCAAACGTACATAGGGCATGGATGCAAAGGAACTGCAATTAGAAAATAAGCGACTCAAGAAGTTGCTTCGCGATGCGCAGAATGAGCTCGTGCAAACGCAAGCTCAACACCAAGCGGTCGCTGAACAATTCACGCAGACAGTTACCGAGAAGAATGAGCAAGTCGCGGCCCTCAAGCATGAGATAAAACTTCTACTGCAGCGCATCAGGGGATCACGCCAGGAGCGGATCAATCCAGATCAACTGATGCTCTTCTCGCTCGAAGAGTTGCAAGCGATCGCTGATGAACTGCAACAGTCCATTGGTGACGAGCACCCCGGCGATGATGGTTCAGACGATGCGGCGACGAAGAAACGAGGACGTAGCCGCCGCAGGAGGCTTCCCAAAGACATCCAGCGCGAGATCCAGCGGCATGAGCTCTCGCCCGAAGAACTTGCTTGTCCATGTTGTGGTGAGCAAAGGCAGGAATTTGGCGTTGTCAGTAGCGTGCAACTTGAGCATATCCCGGCACAGTGGAAAGCCATTCAGCACGATCGCGTCAAATATGCTTGCCGCACTTGCACAGAAAATGTTGTGATTGCGGATAAGCCGCCACAACCGATCGAGAAAGGGCTGCCTGCTCCAGGGCTGTGTGCCTATACCGTTCTTTCCAAGTTTGGTGACCATCAGCCGCTGTATCGTCAGGAAGATATTCACTCACGAACTGGGATTACACTTCGGCGTAGTACTCTGTGCGGTTGGCTGCAGACATTGGCGGAACTAGCACGTCCGTTGGTTATGCGAATGAAGCAACTAGTGCTTCAGTCAGAGGTCATTCACACTGACGACACATCGATCAAGATGCTGCAGCCCGGCATAGGTATCGCTCAGACCGCCAAATTCTGGCCGTACCTTGGGGACTGGTTGCATCCTTATGCCGTCTACGACTTTACCGTCAATCGCGAGCGCGACGGACCGCTCGAATTCTTGGACGGCTACACCGGCTACCTGCAAGCTGATGCGTACTCAGGCTACGACTGCATCTATGCAAGCAACAAAGTACATGAAGTTGCCTGTTGGATTCACGCGCGGCGTTATTGGCATCAAGCGATTGATAACGATGAACTACGCGCCAACATGGCGTTGGGATTCATTGCGCGGCTGTCGCAGATCGAAACGCAACTTGCCGAAGCCTACCCTCGTAAGAACTTGCAAGGCGAGCGTGACTTCGCAGCAGTAGCGTGTGGGCGTCAGCAGCATGCTGTCCCAGTATTGGAGCAGTTCAAAGCCTGGATGAACGCTGAGCTAAACACCGGCCGGATCTTGCCCAAGAGCGAGATCCGCAAGGCCTTCAAGTACACGCTCAATCAGTGGGACGCCCTGTGCCGATACACGCATGAGGGATATCTCAGCTATGACAACAACGCTGCTGAGAGACTTGTGAAAATTTCAGCCCTTGGGCGCAAGAACTTTCTCTTCGTTGGCAATGAACGCGGAGGTCACAACGCGGCGATTCACTATTCGTTAGTAAGTAGTGCGAAAGCGAACGGCGTCGAACCCTTCGCTTGGCTGCGCGAAGTATTTACCAAGCTGCCCTACTACCGAGGCGGCGAAGCCTGCGAGCAAGCCGAAGCCAAGGTGCCCGTAACCAGCAGCGAGCTCGACTGGCTGCTGCCCGATCGCTGGCTTGTTGACAATCCTCAGCACATATGGACGATCGATGCAGTCCGCCGTCAAGAACGAAAGAAAAAGGCGCGACATCCTAAACGCCGCAAGCGAAGTCCCTAAATAATCTAGCCGACGGGCACAAGATGTACTTGCCCGTACGCTCACGCCAAAACAGCCCCTCTCTGGGGGCCAACCAGAGACAAATACTCTCAGAGTCTCTGGGTTGTGAAAACCACCGGGTTAACGACTCTGGGTTATGAACCGTCCGTCTCACTCGGGATTCTTTTTTTCAGCTAGTCCGATTCGCTAAGCAGGGCTCAGTTGCGAACTTCTCCATCGGGTAATGGGGGAGAGCGTCATTCATTCGAACGACTCCGTTCGATAGAGAGTCTTATTGATAATTGGGGGCTAGCCGGCAGCCTTGACCGTGTGAGTATCTCGCCCGATGAAACCAAGATCGATCTGCTTCGATTACCAAACCGGAAAAAAAACGACGAAATGCCTGCACGCAAGCTCTATGTAGCCGACCTTGAGGTGAAAGACCCTACGATCACGAATGCCGAACCCTTCGCCAATGCCGAGCGCAAGAATCTAGGGTTCGGCTATCCACGCTGGACCAAAGGGCGGTTCGGCCATCGTCTATCAAATCTGCGAAAACGGCCCCAAGACCAGCTCTCAAAAACCGAATAGCCAACTCAGTGGGTCAAAAGTGGTGTGCGAGTTGAAATACGACATTCTGAGGAAAATGAACCTATGGCCAAGTGGTTCCGCCGTCTCGCGATTGCGGTCGTCCTAGTTCTTGTTGTTTTCTTGGCCTTGCACGCCATCATACCAGCAGGCAGAGAGCTTTCGGAGCATTTACCAACTGCCGATGAAAACGCTTGGAATCGGATTGAGGCGATTTCCGGTGAGCCAATCGGTATCTTCGATGGATCGGCACCCATCTCGGACCCATCCATTATGTATGACAATGGCGTTTATAAAATGTGGTTGACGCTGGTCACTGGAGTGTATACCGCTGAGCAGGTGATCGGCATTGCTTACGCCGAGAGCGCAGATGGTTATCACTGGAAAACGGACGGCAAGCATCTCCTACGTCCGAGAG
>JBGSJT010000768.1:0-2861 GCA_041741715.1 Pirellulaceae bacterium
GGCCTTTGTCACGAGGCTTCGGCCCGACCGGTTACCCCGCAAAGCCGCTCGTCAGCTACCAGACCTATCGACAATTATCTGGGTGGAACCCTCCTCCACTGGTGTTACGCGCCGTCGGGGCGCACTGAATAAGACGGGTTAAGACGCTCCTGAATATCCGGTTTGGTAAGGGGAACTGAAAACCAGACTTGCCTCAGAAATTAAGGACATCGCACGGACATGTCTGCGGGATCAACGAAGAACATGGCCGCGACATGATGTCCCGATGCTTCCGACAGGCTTCGCGCAATGGCTGGCAACTCGGCGAGTGCCCGCGGCACATTATCGAGTTGGCCCCAGTGCATTATTGGGACACAGATTCACGGTAGTACTCGCCCGCCAGGTCATCGCTGGCGGATTTTGAGCGGAAGGAAGCCATCGGCGTCAAATTCTGCCGGGTCCGACCAGACATAATCGCCGGTCAGATGGAACTGGCGGTTGACGTGATCCAGCGGACAAGGTGCCGCCTTGTCGCTAACGGTAGTGCGCACCGGCTTGCCGCGGATCACACCTGCCAAGCCCATGTCACGCATCAGCCGCTCCACCGTGCAGCGGGCAATATCGTGTCCTTCACGCTGCATCTGCCGCCACACCTTGCGTACGCCATAGACTGCGAAGTTCTCGGCAAATACACGAGCAATCTCGGGCTTGAGCGTCATATCGCGCTGCACCCGCGGTGACAGTCGCGCTGGATCCCGGCGCGCTGCGACATGCTTGTGATAGGTTGAAGGGGCGATCGGCAAAACATTGCAGATCGGCTCGACCCCGTGAAGCCCACGGTTATCATCGATAAACGTGATCATCGCTTGAACGGGCGCCAAGGGGTTTGGGCTCGCTCCGCCTGCGCAAAATATGCTGATGCCTTACGAAGAATCTCGTTGGGTTGACGCAGTTCCCGGTTCTCACGTTCCAAAGCCTTCAGCTTGTCGGCTATCTCAGTCGGAACGCCGGCACGCTTGCCGCTGTCAACCTCCGCCCGCTTTACCCATTCATGCAGCGTTGGTGGTGAACAACCGATCTTCTCGGGTATCGAAACCACCATTGCCCAGCGCGACGAATAATCCCGCTCGTGATCCAGCACCATCCGAACCGCGCGTTCGCGTACCTCCGGTGCAAATTTGTTCGTTGTCTTGCTCATACAGACTCCATCTACTCAAGAGTTGGAGCCTCCGACAATCCCGAAGCGGTTCACAAAGGTGAATTCAAACAGGCGTTGGATGAAGCAATTCAGAGACTGAACAACACGGTCAGCGAGATCGACCAGCGGGAACGCGAAACGCTTTGGCATTGATCATCCAGAATGATTATCAAAAATCATACACGGGCTTATCTTTGCTGAACATTCTCCGTTGTACTATGCGGAACATCATGCCAAATTCTGGAGCATGTTCGAAGAGCGCCATGACAATAACGAAATAGACTATCGCGCAATCAATCCGATTGACATGAGCGACGAAGAAATCACTGCTGCTGCCCAGTACTACTCATTCGACGTTCGAAAAATCCGCCGTCGACTTGAGGACGGAGATCTAGTCCAGCAAATTCTGTACGCTCATTTGGTAGCGGACCACGTCATGGGGCGGGCAATTGCCGAGGATCTGGCTCAACCTGATGAGCTTGAAATGGACCGAATGGCTTTTGCCACTAAAGTCAGTTTAGCATCTGCCTTAGCCGTAATCCTCCCTGAGGAGAAAGGGGTGTTACGTCGACTGAACAAAGTCAGGAATGACGTCGCACATAACCTAAACTTCGAGATACCAACGCTGCTGGCAGCTGAGTTGTTTGATCTATCTTCTACTGAGGTAAAGAAGGCGACGGGAACTGAAAGCCGGATAGATTGCCAGCTTTCTACGATCCTCTTTCAGAACGTGGTTTATGCAGACAAGTTCAGACAGGCGAGGCTTATTGGCCGGCTAAGGAGAGCAAGAGACCAAGCGCACATGCAACGCGAGGCCCACGCCATTTTGGCAGAGCTTGAGAAACACAGGTTGCGCAGCAACGGTGGTTCCGCATGAGCCAGCCTGTTGAAAGCCATCTTGCTACGGCTGTTCAACGAAGTATAAAGGCAAGGAATGGAAAGCCGCGCGATCACCCTTGTGGAAGGGGTGACAGGATTCTGAGGTCAGTGGGCTTTCCATTCCCCCGCAATTGGATTTGGTGTCCGGTCGCGTTGCCTTCCCCCTTATAGTGCTGACTGGCATTTATGCGAAGGCAAGTTATCCCGATTCGGCGTGGATAAAGGGGTTTAATCGCCCTATCCACGGAAGACTGTTGGAGCAGATACGACGAAGCGGGCTACACCAGAGACGAACCGTAAATGCATTCGTGGATAAGCTGATTCGTTCTATTCGGTAAGGACTGCCTCTGGCATTTGTTCCACCTTTGTTCCATAATTGGAGCATGGTTAGCCACAAGACGGCGGTGTCAGTCTAACCGCAACTCGTCTCCGGTCGGCGTAAGAATAGCGAAGTTGGACAAGCACTCAAACCACAAAATTTTGCCGCTCAACCAATGCGGATAAGCGGCGAGCTTTGTAAGTTTGGCGGTTTACGAGATGACGTTCGGAGTTGAAGTGATTATAAATCGAGGCGTGGACGGAGACGAACTTCTGCAGCGTTTTCGTCTGTCGAAACCGCAGCATCGCGTACTCTCGTCGTCGGAACGGTAAGTGACTATTTTCAGCTCGATTATTGAGCCACTGGCCCATTATTCTGCGGTCGACATTCCCCAAATCGCGCATCGCTGCTGGATATGATTTCAACCCATCGGTGACGATATTTTCTGCTTTCCCGTGACGTTTCAGCGCCTTCTTCAGGAAGTGC
>JBGSJT010000769.1:0-34408 GCA_041741715.1 Pirellulaceae bacterium
GAGATTCTGTGGAAAGGTTCCGAAACGGAAGCGGACACTGCTGGGCAAATCGCCGTCGTCAAGAATTTTATCACTAGCCAAGTAGATGGAATTTGCTTGGCCCCCAATCATTCGCAGGCGTTGTTGGATGTGGTCATGGAAGCGGAAGCGGAAGGGATACCCGTGGTGATCTACGATAGCGGTCTCGCTGACGGAGCCAAGTACGTTAGTTACGTGGCGACCGATAACTATCGCGGCGGAATGCTGGCTGGCGAGCGATTGGCCGAGGCGATCGGCCACGAGGGTCAGGTCATACTGTTGCGTTACAAGGAAGGGAGCGAGAGTACCGAGCAGCGCGAAAAAGGTTTCCTCGACGCCATGGCTAAGGAGTCGAAAATTGAGGTCCTCTCCTCGGATCAGTATGCAGGTACGACCACGCAGGAAGCGATGGAGAAGGCCACGCAACTACTCAATAAATATCGTGATCAAGTCGATGGCATCTTCGCGGTGTGCGAACCCAACTGCAACGGCACGCTCGAAGCGCTGGTGCAAACGGGACTGGCGGGCAAAGTCAAATTTGTGGCCTTTGATCCCAGCGATCGACTAATTGCCGGATTGGGTGAAGGGAGCGTAGCGGGTATTCTGCTACAGGATCCCTACGAGATGGGGCGGCAATCGGTACTGTCGATCGTCGCCCATTTGAAAGGCGAAAAAGTGGAGCCGAAGATTAACACCGGCGAGTACGTAGCCACTGCCGATAACGAGAACATAGCTCCATTCGATCGCCTGCTCCGCCCCGAAGCGGCGGGACACTAGCCGCGCAAGGTGGCGTGTGCGCAAATGCGCTACTCCGGTCTATGTTTCGTTGCAAGAGTCTGCCCGCTAATGGACGCCAATGAGCGCGAATGTCTTGACGTTTGACAGTTATCGAAATGCTCTCGAATTGTGGTTCATCAATCAATCTTTCGCATTGCTGGGCGGGCATCGTCAATGGGCTTTGCCGCCAGGTGTTAACCAGCGGTCGAACCATTCGAAGGCGTCGTGCTGCATGCTGGCATCGAACTTGTGGCCCCCTTCATAAAACCTTCCGCTATATCGTTCGGGGGCGGCTGCTTTGGAATACACGGCTTGCAGCATCTCATCGGCGCGCTTCATTTCAGGGACGGTGTACAAGTCGTCCCCATAGCAGCTCTGCACCATGGTAGCTAGTGGTGCGCGCAGCCCCAAGATCTCTGGGAAATCAAGATAGCGTGGGAGGAGCGGTGCGTAGGTCATCCACGTGTGCGTGAACGATTTGTTCATCAGAAAATCTTTCCAGGTCGACATGAACCCGACGCAGATGGCGCACCGAATGCGATCGTCCATGCCCCCTAGAAAGACAGTCCTCAGCCCACCGCCGGAAAGTCCAGCACAGCCTACGCGATCAGCGTCGACATCATCGCGGGCAAGCAACACCGACAAAGCAGCTTGGTCTTCAGCCAACACTACGCCCGGCCAAGTAGTACCGCCACAAAATAGCGACTTGGCCATGATGTCTTCATGCGCGCTGGCCCAGGCGTTGTAGATTTGAACGTTCTCAGTCGTTTCGGGCTCCCCATCTGACTTGTCTGTTGTCCGGCAGTCACCCCAGGGTATCTCGCTCATGTCTTCGAACATCACTCGGCGGCTGGCGAAGGCAAAGGCGTCATGCACCAAGACCACGTAACCGCGTTTGGCTAGTTCATTGGCCCAAGCCAGTCCGCCGTAGTACTCCTGTTGATGCGCGACGATTAGTGGATGCTGCTCTGCGTCAGTGCGCGTAATTTTGCGCAAGCCGAAATACTTTTTGCCACCATGATCGTGGAGACCAAGTACGGCGGGGAGTGGGCCGGTGGCCCCGATTGGTTTGAGCACGACCGCTTGTGTTGGGCGACCATACGGAAGCTGCCAACTGAGGTGTTCGATATCGAGTCCATCGAACTGTGTCCGCCTACCTACTTCGACTTGGGGCATTTGCGGGATAGTGGGTGCCGCCAGTAGCTCAGTCGCTTTGTCGCGCGCCGCTTGACGCCAAGCGTCGACGTTGGGCCAGTTGGGGCGTCGAAGTGAAAGGAGCGGCGGTTGCTCAGCTAATTTTGATGCCCAGGGACCGTAGTTACCAATAATACTCTTGGGGATCGAATTCGTAACAACCTCGGTTGCTGACTCGACCGCTTGAGCACCGATGGTTTGCGCTCCCAGCGCTGTCGAACCTAGTAATGGCAGGGTGCCCACCGCCGCGCCCAAGGCGGCTGCGGAGGATATAAACCCGCGACGGTCGAGTGGTAGTGTGTCAGCAGTTGTTTGGTTAGCGACCGAATTCGAAAGCACTGAACGCGGATCTTTTTTGAGTGGCATCATTAAGATTCCTCGGAGATCATTTCTGGCAATATGGCAGACGGTTCAGGGGCTCGATCGAAGCGACGGATTCGCCTCAAAAGTTTAACTTCCACCAGAGCAGCGCGAACAACGTTCCAACGCTTATCGCGCCAAAACTCTGCCCGCTAATGACGCTGATCAGCGCGAATTCTGCGACTCATATTTGGCCGCGATGCGCTCGCACATCGCTTGCGGTTAATCTTTTCGCTGGTCAGGCAGGAAAGCCTGATGTACGGTAAGTGCTACTTCGTTAGTTCTTCATCGACAAAACTGTCCCAGTCGTGTACGCCTTTTTGTTCCTCGAAAACTTGGGGTATTTCGTCGTAAATCTGACCTGCAGCCATCAGGTGTGGTACGCAGTGAACGAAAAACAGCTCGGCTTGGTTGGCTAAACAGGTGGTATCGCAGTCTTCAGATTCCTAAGCAGCAGCCAGTCGCTGCAGATTTGTCGCGATGTCAGCCATATGGAACGCGAATTTTTCTCGCAGGTCGTCAAAGTTGTCCAGCTCCATCCGGTCCCACTTGGCGTCGAACACGGCGCGAAAGCGATCACGGAGTCTTTCGTAGGTTTCGTTCGTCATTATCATCTTTGCCTCTTATTCACTCTCAAGGTCACGTAAACGAGCGCTGAGAATATCTTCCAGTCGCCGCCGATACGTGGCAACTTGATTCATCACGTCGTCGTTGGTGGATAATCTTCTGCCCCAACCTTCCATTTCATCGATTAAGCATCGTACGGAAAAATAGTGTCGGAGGTTTGGTTCGGATAGTGTAGACTTCTAGGATTCTGATTCGAGAGTCATGAGTTTACCCTAGGAGGCCAAGGATGGCGACACTGTTGTTCGAAAGTGACGCGGCGACGGAAGAGAGAATGCAAGCATTTGCTCGGACACTTTCAGAAAAGGATCGTCGGCGATTTGCTGCGTTGGAAGCGACTCAGCGTGGGTATGGTGGCATCACCTACATTGCAGGGGTACCAAATTGTTCGCAGAAGACCATCGAACGCGGTATCGCAGAACTTGATCAGCTTGCGGATGATCCAGACGACTCAACGGTGTTATGCACTGACCTTTCTCCGGCTGACCTGTCGATCTCATGGCCAGGAAGGGAACGCCAGTTGGACGCGATGCAATCGCCACATGGCTTGACGACGCAGACATTCGCCATCGTCAAATCCGCAAAGACTTGGCTGGAGGCGAGCACCCTTAGCGCAATGACCAGTTTGAACGAATCGCTGAACTGATTAGCGAGTACGAATCGTCGGGGAACCCTTGGTTTTCAATGGACACGAAAGCCAAGGAGCACTTGGGGCGCCTTTTTCGCAAAGGTCGTTCCCGATCAAGCGCCCCTTTTCAGTCGTTTGACCACGACTACCCATCTTGGGCAGATGGCGTTGTGATTCCGCACGGCATCTATGATCGCAAAACGAATCTTGGCCATATCAATCTCGGCCTGTCGCATGACACTTCCCTTTTTGCGTGTGACAGTTTTAAGTGGTTCTGGAATCGCATCGGGAAGCAACGATATCCCAATGCGACTTCGATACTACTGACCTGTGATGGCGGCGGAAGTAACTCGGCAGGCAAGTATATTTTCAAGCATGATCTACAGGAACTGAGTGATTCGATAGGAAACGGTATTGTCGACACCTACAGTCCCCTTGCATAACAACGCATCGGAGCTGCTGGCTCGCGTGAGCGCGCGTCGTCGCGATGTAAGCTTGCACAGCAAGAGCATTCGGAGGGCCCGTTCGATGGACATATTCACGAGCATCGTGCAGACATGCAAGAAGCTCGGAGTGAGCGCCTATGAATATCTGCGCGACCGACTCCAGGGCCAGAATGAATTCCCCACTTTGGCAGAAATGATAGAAGAGGCAAGCCAACCCCAAGAACTCGCCGTTTGCTAGCGCTTGAGAGGATACCTGCCATGCCTCCGAAAACCTGTCGCCCGGGGTTGTTACCCACTGATTCTTTTATAGAGCCTTAAAATCAAGGAAAGCCCCCAGGTCGAGCTGATACTTCGATGCTTTTCGCGAAAGGCTCGCTCGCCAATTAGCTCGACTTCGTGATCTCAAACCCTAAGTCGGCGATCATTTGATAATCGGACTCAGGTGGTTGCCCTTTCGTCGTCAAATAATCACCCACAAAAATGCTGTTGGCCACATATAGACTCAACGGTTGCAGCGATCGCAGGTGTTTTTCACGACCACCGGCGATGCGCAATTCACTTTTTGGATTGACGAAACGCATCATGCACAAAGCGCGCAGGCAATCCTGAGGAGTCAACTCAGATTGTTGTCCAAGCGGAGTCCCTTCGATGGCATGCAAGAAGTTGAGTGGAATCGATTCGACTTGCAGCTCGCGCAAGTCCATGGCCATCGACACCAGATCGCGATGGGATTCCCCCATGCCGACGATCCCACCGCTGCATAGTTCTAAGCCAGCCGAACGCACGTTCCGCAGCGTTTCGATTCGGTCGGTGTAAGTATGTGTCGAACAGATTTCGGCATAGTGCTCTTCGCTGGTGTTGAGGTTATGATTGACTCGGTCGACACCACACGCCTTGAGTCGAGCGGCGTGAGCCGGGGTGAGCAGGCCCAAACAGGCACAGATCTTAAGGTTATATTCTTGCTTGACGCGAGGAACGACCAGCTCGACCGCCTTCAGTTCCCGCTCGCTGGGGGCGCGACCGCTGATGACGATACAATAGGTCTTTGATTCGCGCTCGGCAGCCACGCGCGCACCGTCCAGTAGTTGATCGACCGACAACATGCGATATTTGTCGATAGGCGCGGATGACAACTTCGATTGGGAACAGTAGCCGCAGTCCTCCGGACATAAGCCACTCTTGGCATTGACCAAAAAATAAAGTTGAACAGTTTTGCGAAAGTAACGCTGGCGGAGACGAAAGGCAGCGGCGATCAAATCGAGCAATTGATCGTTGTCGCTGGCCAGAATCTCTTCAGCCTGCTCCGGCGTAACGGGATGGTCCGACAAGGCCTGTTCGGCCAGTGCTTGCCAATAAGTCGCCGCCGAAGCTGTACTGGGCTCTAAAATCATGGTCTATCCGGGTACGCGGTGGTAATCAGCGAGTGGTTTCGAAAGTACAATGTTAATGCAAAATGCTCCCTTTCAGAATGCCACCCCACCGAAAAAAGAACATGATCGCAACAGATCAAGCACTCACTGATCATCCATCGAGCGTGGAGCTCATCCTGCTGCGCGTTGGTCTGAATGGACATGTTGGTCGTTTTAGAGTTGACGAAGGTGGGAACTGGAAGCGGGGTGAGCGAACAGTCTGTCGCACGGCCCGGGGGCTGGAGATGGGAGTTGTCCTGGGGTCCGCAGTGGTCTTGGAGAGTGGCGCGAGCGTCGCGGACGGAAAACTCCTGCGGCGCATGACCCCCGAGGATGAACTGCTGTGGGGACACTTGCGGCAATTGGGGGAAGAGGCACGCCTTGCCTGCGTGACTTGGCTCGAGCAGTTGCAACTGGAGGCGGTCCTGCTGGAAGTGGAACCCTTGCTGGATGGTCGAACGCTCTACTTTCATTTCTTGTCCGACGTAGACGAACAGGTGCAACAGCAACTCGATCGCTTGGTCGAGCTGTATGAGCAGCAGGTTCGACAGAGCAAATTTGCAAATTTGTTGAAGCACGGTTGCGGGCCGGGCTGTGGCACTAGTCAAGCCAAGAACGGCTGTGGTTCGCGCGGTGGCTGCGCCGTTTGCAAGGTCGCTGGCGCATGTGCGGCGCCAAAGCCCACGGCTAGCGCCTGAGGTTCACTTGCTTAGCGCGTTCACTTGCTTAGCATCGTGCGGGAAATTACTGTCGCAAGTTGCATGAAAATCATAACCCGCTGCGTCAGCAAGGACCAATAGTCAGCGACTTCCCCTCCTTGCTGACGCTGCGGGTTACGATTGTTACGACAGTTATTTCCCGCACGATGCTTAGCGCGTTCGCTTGCCATCGAAGCATTTGCTGTCGTCAGCCCGATCGCGTGCCTCGGATTCGGTTTTAGAACCGTTTGGATCCTTGCCACCAGGGCCATGCGGTGGGCCACCGCGGCCACGACCGCGGTTGGAAGGTGGGAAGTTAAAGGGATGTGCGGGCAATTTGAATTCGACTCCCTTAAGATTCTCCAGGGCTGCGTTTTGCTCTGAAGTGAGTTCCTTGGCTAACTTGTGATCGAGCTTTTCCTCAGCTTGCCTGAAGAGTTTAGAAATTGTATCGCGGTTCGGAGGAGCACCCGGTGGAGCATTGCGCATTTCGCGCATCATCGCCTCGCGCGTCTCTTCCATAATCGATTGCCATTTCTCGCCGCGGGTCCTACGGAAATCCTCCAGGGCATGTCCTTCAAGTCCGATTTCGTTGGCAACCTTGTCGTTCAACAATGCGCGGTAACTGCGGGCTTGCACATAGATACCAAGAAGTCGCTTGAAATCGGCTTTCTCCAATATGCCATAGGAATTTTGGTTCAGTGGTGCGATAGCATCACGGACCTGTTGCTTGAATTGGTCGCTGGTGATTGTCTTCCCTTCGTTTTCTCGACGCAGTGCATGGAGTGCTTCGAAGGACTTCCCGACGTTCTCTTTGATCAACGCCGCATCGCTGTCACTTAGCCCAATTTCTTGGCGGATCTCAGCAAGATCGACCAGATCGAATAATTCCTTGTGCGGCAGGAACTCGCGCATCGCGTCGAAAAAACTGTCCCGCTCGCGAGATTCGGAACGACGCGACTCTTCTGGACGGGGATGTTCAGCATGAGTAGTGCCGGAACGGGGATCTTCGGGGCGAGGTGGTGGTTGCGAATGGGCTGAACAGCCAAGCCATAGCAGCAGACAAGCGAATTGTGCCAAGACTTGAATTCGAACCATCGTGAATCACCCCTTCCCCTTCAAACCGCCGAACCAACTATCGAAAAGTTTTCTACTACTGCCAGCAACTCGGGAGGGACAAATGTCCTCCCGCGTTGAAAAGCTTAGCCATGAGGCCTCAGCTTGGATTGGCTAATAACCTGTCAGGCAGGAAAGCCTGACGTACGGTTAGTTGTCGCTACCGGGACGGGTACGACCACCACCAGGTGCTCCACCGCCTGGGCCACCGCGACCACCGCCAGGGGCACCACCACCGGGACCTCCGCGACCACCAAAGGTACGCTCAGGGAAAGTGAATTTCTCGCCCTTGAGTGCTTCCAGGGCTGCTTTCTGATCGGCGGTCAAAATGCCTTCGATCGATTTTTCGGTATCTTTCTGGACCCCATCCATTGCTTCTCGCAACTTGGCAAAGTCGGGAGTGCCACTGTCGCGCATTTCTTGCATTTTGTCGCGCATGGCGGTCGACGCCTTGGTCGTTACTTCCTTGACTTTTGCCACGCCAGCCTCGTCCAAATTGATTTCTTTGGCTATCAACTCATTGGCCACAGCGCGGACTCCAGATTGTTGGACGAACAGTCCCATCAAGCGTTTTTGATGTTCAGGTGAAAGGACTTCATCCAATACTTCTTGTGCCTTCGCGCTGGCTTCCTTTTTCTCGGACTCGCTAGCGCTGAAGAGGGTGCGCATGTCGGGCATAGCGTCCATGGCCGCCTTGGCCGCCTCTGGGGACATTTCGACTTCCTTCTGAACTTCTTCCATCCGCAGCAGGCCGATAAGATCCAGTGCTCCCCCCAACGACAGGCCGCCACCCATCATGCCACCACCAGGAAAACCACCGCGACCACCCCCTGGTCCGCCTGGTCCGCCACCGCCTGGTCCGCCACCGCCTGGTCCACCACGAGTTCGGGTGCGCCCCTCTTCTTGGGCTACCAGGGCCGCCGATAAACACATGGCCAATGTTAAGCTGAGCAAACCGATTGCACGCAATTTCATGACAAGCACCTTCCAGAGTAAGTAAACCACAGCAGAAACAGGACGGGAAACAGGCGGGTGGTTCAGCCACACCCATCAGCCATTCCTTCCGTCGATCTGGATACTGAGCAGAACTGCTCCGTTGACTCCAGTTTTCTCCCCACACATCATTGAAACCAGCCTGGAAAAGTAAAGTTTCGTAGAGAGACTCACAATCTAGCGATTTCAGAGTCGTTTAGAGCGATTTGGCCCGATTTTTTCAAAAATTCTTGCTGGAATAAGTTTGAGGGGGGGCGATGGTGCGCCCACGGGCGGGGGCACAAGCGATTTCCTGGACTGCGGCCATCGACGGCAAACGGCAACTCCCGGCCAGCAAAGGAGATTTTTTTGGATCCTCCGACTGAGGCGTGTGCAGAATTGTTGTGTAGAATTTTTGTAACCGTTCACGCGAAAGTCGCTGATCGCTCCGTGGTTGAAGGTGGAACGTGAGGTTTGAATGAATGGTTTCGAGTTTATGATCTTTTTGCCGCACATCTTTTTGTCGGAAAACATTAGCGGCTGATAGCATGAGACGGGCAACTTCGATCCTACAATCCCGCCCTGAGGTGCCCAGGACTGAGTGCGACCGACAAAAAGATGTGCGGCAAAAAGATAATACGGAGTGTTTCCGGGGACAGTGTTTCCGGGGACAGGGCACCGCGTCAAACTAGAAACGGACGACGACGGGATGTAAGCATGCTGGATTTGATCTCAAATACTGTGTCCTCTAAGAATGTCTTGCTGTACACCTTCATACCCAAATTTAGGCGTGAGCTTCACGACGCGGAGCGTCGAGTCGCTTTAAACTGAGAACCGGTCGTGTCCACAAATACACCAAGCCTGCAACTTCAACAGCATTTGGCGGACCATCCAGCCGTAGGGCATCTCCGCGCACAACTGCTGGCTAAGCTGGGATTGAGGCGCGCCGTCGATCTACTGTTTTTCTTTCCGCGCAGCTACGAACGTGTTGCACCGCTGCAAACCTCTCTAGACTTTGTTGAAAACACACGTGTCGCCTTCACTGGCACGGTGGTTGAAATCTCTGATCGCGTCACGCAATCGGGAAAGCACCTGCTGGGCGCGCTGGTCGCTGCCGACGGCGGTGGAGCGGTCCGATTGAGTTGGTTCAATCAACCCTTCCGAAAAAACGATCTCAGCATCGGACGCCGCTTGGTGGCCACGGGCGTTCTCCGCTCCACGGTCCTCAATTGGGAAATGGTACAACCTCAAATCACGCCGTTGGCCATGGATGAAACGCCCGGCCAAGGACGCCCCCAGCCGATCTACCCGCTGACCGAAGGGCTCAAGCAAGTTGTGCTGCGCACGATTATTCGCGAAGTCGCCATGCCTCTCATCCCAACCATCGACGAGGTCCTCCCACCACGACTCCGCGAACGGCTGAGCGCACCTGACGTGCGTACCGCGCTGGCTCATATCCACTGTCCTGACAGCATGGACACTGCCCTGGCGGCACAGCGGCGATTTAAAACACAGGAACTGCTCGTGCTGCAATTGGCCATCACGCTACAACGCCGCGAGCGGGAATTGCAGGCCCGCGCTCCCCAATGCGAACCAACTGGAAAAATTCATGCGCGGATTTTAAATCGCATCCCCTTTACGCTGACTGCCGATCAACAAGCTGCCGTGGCGGACGTGGGACGCGACATGTCGCGGTCACGACCGATGAACCGGCTGCTGCAAGGAGACGTGGGGAGTGGGAAAACCGTGGTGGCACAGTATGCCATGCTCTTGTGCGCCGCCTATGGCTTTCAAGCCGCTTTGATGGCCCCCACCGAAGTTCTAGCTCAGCAACATGCCAGCACGCTACACAAAAGTTTGGCCAGCAGTCGCGTGCGGGTTGCGCTGCTCACCGGCAGCCTCAGTCGCAGCGCGCGCTCCGATACGATTAAACAATTGGCCGCTGGCGAGATCGATCTGTTGGTCGGCACACAAGCGCTGTTGTCGCGGGAGATCCAATTTAAAAACTTAGGGCTCGTTATCGTAGACGAACAGCACAAATTCGGCGTTGTGCAACGCGCCACATTACGAACTGAGGAATCGCAACCGCACTACTTAGTGCTCAGCGCGACTCCCATCCCGCGCACGATCGCGATGACAGCCTTCGGTGATTTGGATGTCTCTACGATTCGACAGAAGCCGCCCGGTCGAGCTGCAGTGAATACCTACGTGTCGACCATCGACAACCTCGCTGCGTGGTGGCAATTCGTAGACGGACAAATTGCAGCGGGACGACAAGTCTTCGTAATAGCGCCGCGCGTGGCTGAAGTGGAGCTGGGAGAGATCGCCAGCGCCGAAGGGAGCTATCAACAATTGCGAACCGGTCCGCTCAGTCATCGACGCATCGGACTGCTGCACGGACGACTCGACAGCACCGAGAAAGAATCGGTATTGGCCAACTTCGCCGACCACAAACTAGATGTGCTGGTCGCCACTACCGTGGTCGAAGTCGGGATTGATGTTCCCAATGCAACGGTGATGACGATCTTAGATGCAAACAAACTCGGCCTGTCGCAATTGCATCAGCTCCGCGGTCGCGTCTCGCGTGGTTCGCACGGAGGGTTCGTGTGCGCAGTCGTTGCAGCGGGGTGTGACAGTGTCGACAATCAGCGGTTAGCCGCGTTTGAAAAGAGCGACGATGGATTCGAATTAGCCGAGATGGATCTGCGGCTGCGCGGGCCTGGCGATTTGCTGGGGACTTCGCAAAGTGGACTCCCACCCCTCAGGATCGCCAACCTCATCGACGACGCACCACTGCTGGCACTGGCTCGCGAAGTTGCCAAGGAACTACTGGCCGACGACCCCGAGTTGTCCGCTCCAGATTTAGAAAAACTGCGCAAACAAACCGTCAAGCGTTACGGCGAAGCGATGCAACTAAGCGATGTCGGCTGACTGCCTTTCCGTATCATCTTTTTGCCGCACATTTTTTTGTCGGCCCCGTTTAGTCCTGGTCGCAGCTGCGGCGGGTTGAAGTTGACCGCCACGCCCTCCCGGCCGCTAAATTTCTCCGACAAAAAGATGTGCGGCAAAAAGATGATACACTCGATGGCATTCATTCAATTCCCAGGTTCCACCAACTACCACCAGAGCCATACGTTAGACAATCCAACAACCCGAGCGGTGCATGCCTCAGGCAATTGAAGGGACTAATTGACCAATGGCCATGACTAGTTCTGAGAAAGTAACACCATGGCTAAACCAAGCCTCTACGTGGCGTGTTCCATCGCCCTCTCCATGGCACACATCCATGCACAACAGCCAACCAGCCAAACGGTTTTTCCAGAAGCACATTGGACGACGCGCAACCCGGAAGAAGTTGGCGTGGATGGTCAACGGCTCGACCAATTCGCACAGCGAGTGGGTGGGGATGGATGCGTGATCCGCGATGGGTACTTGATCAAAAGCTGGGGGGAGGTGACGCGTCATAAGGATTGGGCCTCGGCCGCCAAGCCGGTACTTAGTACGCTGCTCCTCTTGGCTGTCGATGAGGGGAAACTCTCCAGCGTCGGTGCGCGAGTGAAAGATTTTGGTTGGCAGTTGTCTGACAAAGACGCGACGATGACCTTTCGCCATTTGGCCGACATGGTCAGTGGCTATTCGCTGGCGGAGAGTCCCGGTAGCGCTTGGGGCTACAATGATTTTGCGATTCAGCTCTATGCGCGATCACTAGAACGAGTCTTCAACCAGCCGCTCGACGCGGCCTTACGCGAGCGGTTGGTTGTCTTGCAATTGGAGGATGGTGAAGTTTTTGGCTCACGCGACGGAGCGGGGCTAACGGCCAGTTCGCGTGACTTTGCGCGGCTGGGTTGGCTGTGGCTCAATCGAGGGGGGTGGAGGGACAAACAGGTCATCTCGCGAGAGTTATTCGACGACTGTTTTCGGGTCGATGTCCCCGCCGAAACGCCGCGCACCACTGGCCAAGGGGAAGACTATTTGAGAGTCGGAAGCTACGGTGGAGGCACCAATCAAACACCTTATGGTCCCGGAGCGTATGGATTCAACCTATGGTTCAACTCGTTGCTCTCCACCGGCCAACGCGTGTGGCCAGCGTTGCCGGAAGACGCTTACCAGGCGAATGGACTTTGGAATCGCGATACATTGACAGTCATTCCAAGCTGGAATCTTGTCATGGCGGTACGTGGGGCCAAACCCGGTAAGTTTGAGCCAGGTGCCGCAGAGGGTGAATACAATCAGAATCTCAAACTGATTGCTGAAGCTGTCGGTTCGATCGACAAGTGAACCTCACGCGCTAGTGCTAGAAACCGCAAGTTCCGTCCGCACTGTGCGGCCAGCAAGCGCAACCGCTTGCAATAACATTGGCGGGAAAGCGAGTCGCTGACGGTACTCGTTTTAAACGCGGAGGTGCGGAGTGGTAGAGTGGAGTGGTAGAGTTTCGCGGAGAAAGAAACAGGCCCCCCTGCACTGCAAATGCTAGCGGAACCCTCTAGAATTGTAGCTTTACCAATGCGAATCCCAGTTTAATTTGTTGAATATTCTGAGGCCGCACTCCGCGAATCTCCATTCCTCCGCAACTCCGCGTTTCAAAAACCATCCGTCAAATTTGAGTGTCACGTGGCGGCTACGATGTAGACCACAAGCCGGACGGAACTTAAGGCTTTTGGCACTAACGATGGGCTCTTGGGGGGATCCTATTCCTGTAAGGGCATTGCCGTTGATCCCGGGCCTGCAGAGGCAAAATCTGTGCCTGATGGGGGGCGCAAAGCAATTTTCTTCCAGAAAGTTGCTGCATTTCTCCTAAACTCCGGTCGCAACGGGGTTTGCTAGAGTGGGGATGTGTGGATATATTAAGAGCTTGCATGACGGCCAGCTCGCTCTCAACCCCCCCGACCAACCATCTTTCTCCGGCGCGCAAGTGTGTCAGGATGTGGACCTTTTACTGCGTAGCAAACTAGGTTTTTGCGCAGATTTTTCGCGCGGAGTCTAGCGGAGCGAGCCCCCCATTTCTACACCACGGATCCTTTAGGAGTACGCTTCGTCAATGGCCACTTCTTCGCAGCGACGACTACAGCCAACCAGCGTTCGTAAATTCGGTTCAGGACTCGATACGCTCGAGATCCCAGGGCTGACCGAGCTTCAAACCAAGAGCTACGAGCTTTTCCTCCAAGAAGATATTCCCGTAGAAAAACGGAAGGATATCGGACTCGAATCGGTCTTTCGAGAGATTTTCCCAGTCGAAAGCTACGACAAGACCGTTTCGCTGGAATATATTCGCTACGAACTGGGGAAGCCCCGGTATACACCCGACGAGTGTCGGCAATTGCGATTGACGTTCGGCAAGCCGATGAAGGTTTGGTTGCGACTCAACCGTGAGCAGCCGATTGAGGAAGAGGTCTACTTGGGGGACATTCCTGTCATGCTCGGGGGTGGTGAATTCATCATCAACGGGGCTGAGCGGGTCGTGGTGAGCCAATTGCACCGCAGTCCCGGCGTCGACTTCGTGGAAGAAATTGAAGCGACGACGGACCGCAAGCTCCCGAGTTGCCGCGTGATTCCAGAGCGCGGAAGTTGGATCGAGGTCAATGTCACCAAGAAAGACAGCCTCAGTGTCCGCATCGATCAGAGCGGTAAGTTCTCAGTGATGACATTGCTGCGGGCCATGAGTCCCGGTATGGGCTCGGATAGCCAACTGTTGCAAGCCTTCTACGAAACCAAAGTTGAAAAGGTGGTCGATGGTCGTAGCGTGGCCAAGATCGAAGGGAAGGTAGCTGTCGACGATGTGGTTTACCCGAGTGATTCGGAGCGGGCGGGCGAGGTCATTATCGAAGCTGGTCAAAAGATCTCTAAGGATGTGGCCGAAACCATCTGTACGTGCGGCCTGAAGCAGATTGAGATCATGGATGCGCCCAAGACGCCATTTATCGTCAATGCCTTAGCCGAAGATAACACTAGCAGCCACGAAGAGGCGCTGCTCCGCATTTATCAGCGTCTACGTCCCGGCAATCCACCGCAATTGGAGAAAGCTCGGACGTTGTTCCATGAAAAATTCTTTGATGTGAATCGTTACCGTTTGGGGCGCGTCGGTCGTTTTCGTCTCAATCGCAAGTTGAAACTGGAAGTGGCCGAAGATGTAATGACGCTGCGTCCCGAGGATTTGATCGCGTCCATCAAGTACATGATCGAATTGCATGATTCTGAGTCTGCGGCTCAGTTCGATGATATCGACCACTTGGGGAATCGACGACTGCGGACCATTGATGAACTGGCCAGCGAAGAGTTGCGTAAGGGTTTCTTGAAACTGCGACGGACGGTCCAGGAGCGGATGAGCCTCAAGGAAGCGGACGAAATGTCGCCGCGCAGTCTGGTTAACCCCAAGAGTATCAGCGCGGCCATTGAATACTTCTTCGGTCGCGGCGAACTGTCACAAGTGGTCGACCAGACCAATCCGCTGAGTCAACTCACGCACGAACGCCGACTCTCCGCCCTGGGGCCAGGTGGACTGAATCGCAAGCGGGCGGGTTTCGAAGTCCGCGACGTTCACATTTCCCACTATGGTCGCATTTGTCCGATTGAAACACCGGAAGGTACCAACATCGGCCTGATCAGCTCCCTGGCGATTTATGCTGGCGTCGATGAGTATGGCTTCTTGGTAACCCCTTACCGAACGATCAAAGACGGTAAGCTCAGTGACGAGGTCTTGTGGTTGCGCGCCGATCAAGAGGCGGATGCTTACATTTGTCCGGCCGATACCGAGGTCAAGGATGGTGAATTGGTGGCGGGACCGAACTTAATCGCCCGTTACCATGCCGATTTTCAAATCGTCATGCCGACCGATGTGCAGTACATGGATATCGCGCCGAGTCAAATGGTCGGTGTCTCGGCGGGTCTGATACCGTTCTTGGAGCATGATGACGCCAACCGCGCGTTGATGGGTTCGAACATGCAACGCCAAGCGGTTCCACTACTTGTGGCTGAACCGCCGATCGTCGGTACTGGTCTGGAACGCGAAGTGGCGCAGAACAGCGCGATGGTGATCCGCGCCAAGCGAGCTGGCAAGGTGACCGCTGTCGACTGCACACGAATCGAAGTTGGTCCCGATACCTATCCACTTCAGAAGTATCGTGGGCTCAACGAACGGACGTGCCTCAATCAAAAGCCGATCATCAACCTGGGTGATAAGGTCGAGAAGGGGCAGATCATTGCCGATGGGGCCGCGACCTATCAAGGCGAACTAGCGCTGGGACGCAACGTGCTGGTGGGCTTCATGTCCTTCGATGGTTACAACTACGAAGATGCGATTATCATCAGTGAAGAGCTGGTGCGGGCCGACACTTATACCTCGATTCACATCGAGGATTTCGACGTCGAAATTCGCGAAACAAAGCTGGGGCGCGAAGAGTTCACACGGGACATTCCCAACGTTTCCGAGAAGGCCCTCCGCAATCTGGACGAAACAGGTATTGTTCAAGTGGGCACCTTTGTGCGACCAGGCGACATTCTGGTCGGTAAGGTCTCGCCGAAGAGCAAGACTGAATTGACCCCTGAGGAAAAACTGCTACACGCGATCTTTGGTCGCGCGGGCGAAGACGTCAAGAACGATTCACTGGAAGTCCCATCGGGGATCGAAGGGATCGTGATCGACACGCAGAAATTCAGCCGCCGCATGAGCTTAACCGACGACGAACGGAAGGTCTTCGAAAAAGACCTGAAGGAGATTGAGAGCGCGGGGAACGCGGAAATCTCGACGACCTTTACGAACTTCGTGCAGCAGCTCGAAGCTGCCATCGGTTCCAAGCTAACCGATGACGACGGCACTCCATTGGCCGGCGAGCAAGATCCAAAGTTCGTGGCTGAAAACGCGCAGACCTTCAACTTGTCGCGGCTAATCAACAAGCTCGATGAGAAGCATCACACCGAAGTGCGCAAGGTCTTCAAGGCGCATTGGCCTGCGGTTGAGGAGGCCATCGATCAGCGCGATCGCCAGCTTAATAGCATGAAGCGGGGTGACGAACTGCGCAGCGGCGTGTTGCAGATGGTCAAGGTCTACATCGCCACCAAGCGGACGATCAGCGTGGGTGACAAGATGGCCGGTCGCCACGGTAATAAGGGTGTGATCTCGAAGGTCTTGCCGATCGCCGATATGCCCCACTTGCCCGACGGTACGCCACTACAAATCATGCTCAATCCGCTGGGTGTTCCCAGCCGTATGAATGTGGGTCAGATTTTGGAGACGCACTTGGGATGGGCGGGAGCTAAATTGGGCTTCCAAGCCATCACTCCCGTCTTCGATGGTGCCACGGAAGAAGATATCAACGACTGCTTGGAAGAAGCTGGCTTACCGCGGCACGGCAAGATTCGCTTGATCGATGGCCGCACTGGACAGCCGATGGCCCAGGAAACGACCGTGGGCTACATCTACATGCTCAAGCTGCACCATTTGGTCGACGACAAGGTTCACGCTCGCAGCACCGGTCCTTACTCGCTGATTACCCAGCAACCGCTCGGTGGCAAGGCTCGCTTCGGCGGCCAACGCTTCGGAGAGATGGAAGTGTGGGCGCTGGAAGCCTACGGGGCTGCCTACATCTTGCAGGAGCTGCTGACGGTCAAGAGCGATGACGTCGAAGGGCGTACCAAAATCTACGAATCGATGGTCAAGGGAGAAAACACTCTGGAAGCAGGGACCCCAGCCAGCTTCGACGTATTGACCAACGAGATTCGTGGGTTGGGATTAAACATGAGGTTGGAGAAAAGGAAACTGTAACGGGTGCATTCCGACGCTGAGCGTCGGGCCACTTTGAAATCAGTTGCGGATGGGTGGACCGCAGCTTTGGGAATGAGCATACGAACGACGACGGTTGCCAATTGTATGGCGACTACTTATCGGATGGACCACCCGCCATGCCCCTATCACACGCCCCTATCACACGCCACACTTGATTCATAGCCTTACCGGTTGGGCACCTGCCAGCTCGCTGACTTGCGAATTCGAGCACGGTTGCCCTCAATCCCTAGGAGCCGCGGAAATATGTCGACAGCCGAAACCAGTTACGATCGCGTTAATGACTTTACCTCCGTCAAGATCAGCCTTGCGCGTCCGCAGGACATCCGCAGTTGGTCGTTTGGTGAAGTCAAGAAGCCCGAGACGATCAACTACCGTACTTATCGCCCTGAAAAGGATGGACTATTCTGCGAACGGATTTTCGGACCAGAGAAGGACTGGGAGTGCGCCTGCGGCAAGTATCGTGGGATGAAGTACAAAGGGATGATCTGCGATCGCTGCGGCGTGAAGGTGACCCACTCCCGCGTGCGCCGCAAGCGGATGGGGCACATCGAATTGGCCGCTCCCATCGTCCACATTTGGTTCTTCAAGGCCATGCCCAGTCGCTTGGGCGCTCTGCTCGGCATGAAGACCTCCAGTCTGGAAAAGGTCATCTATTTCCAAGACTACGTAGTCATCGATCCCAAGCAAACCGATCTGCAAGCCCTGCAATTACTCAGCGAAGCTGAGTACCGCGACGCGCGTACGCAGTTCGGCGAGGGGTCGTTTGAAGCTGGGATGGGGGCCGAAGCCATTCGCACGCTCCTAACCAGCCTCGATCTGTCAACACTCGGTGAGGCGCTCCGCAAGGAACTGTCGGAAACCAATAGCAAACAGAAGAAGAAAGACCTCAGCACGCGTCTGAAGTTGGTCGAATCGATTCGGGACAGCGACAATCGTCCCGAGTGGATGGTGTTAGATGTGATCCCAGTTATTCCCCCCGATCTCCGCCCCCTGGTGTTGCTCGACAGTGGTAACTTTGCGACAAGCGATTTGAATGATCTTTATCGCCGTATCATCAACCGCAATAACCGCCTGCGGAAGCTGGTCGATCTCAACGCGCCGGAAGTGATCATTCGCAATGAGAAGCGAATGCTCCAACAATCGGTCGACGCGCTGTTCGATAACAATCGTTGCAAGCGTCCCGTACTCGGCAGCAGCAATCGTCCGCTCAAATCGCTGACCGATATGATCAAGGGGAAACAAGGGCGTTTCCGCGAAAATCTGCTCGGCAAACGCGTTGACTACTCGGCTCGGAGTGTGATCGTCGTCGGTCCGCGTCTGCGCTTGCACCAATGCGGTCTCCCTAAGAAGATCGCGCTTGAATTGTATCAGCCCTTCATCATTCGCAAGCTCAAGGATTTAGGGCACGCCGATACGATCAAGTCGGCCAAGAAGATGCTTGAGCGTAAGGATGAAGAGGTCTGGGACATTCTCGAACAGGTGATTCGCAATCACCCAGTGTTGCTCAATCGCGCACCAACCTTGCACCGCATGGGTATTCAAGCCTTCGAACCGATCTTGGTGGAAGGGAACGCCATCCATTTGCACCCTCTGGTATGCAAAGGATTTAATGCCGACTTCGACGGTGACCAAATGGCCGTGCACTTGCCATTGTCGATCGAGGCCCAAGTGGAAGCTCATACGTTGATGATGAGCACGCACAATATTTTTGCACCTAGCAACGGACGCCCAATCATGAGCCCGTCGCAGGATACGGTGATGGGTTGCTACTTCATTACCATCCAGAAGCAGGACATGAAGGGTGAAGGGATGATCTTCGCCTCGATGGAAGAGGCCGATCTGGCATTCAATCAGAATGTGATTCACTTGCATGCCACGATCAAAGTCCGCTTGCCGAAGCACCGTCGCCTTAAAACCGAAGAAAGCAACGGCAAGTTTGGCGACACGATCACCACGACGTATGGTCGCGTGCTGTTCAACATGATGCTCCCCAACGGCATGGATTTTTACAACTATCCCTTGCGCGGTAGCGACCTCGCTTCGGTAATCTCGGATTGCTATCAGCGACTCGGTCGACGAGCTACGATCAATCTGCTCGACGACATGAATCAACTCGGCTTCCGTGAATCGACCAAGAGTGGTCTTTCGTTCGGTACTGATGACCTGGTGACTCCCGATTCGAAGTTCACCTACATCGCCGAAACCGAAAAGGAAGTAATGAAGTACAAGAAGCGTCACGACCGCGGCTTGATCACGCCGGTCGAACGCTATCGTCAAGTGCTCGATTTGTGGACCCACGCTCGGGAAAAAATCACCAAGGATATGATGGCCGCCATGGAGCATGACGACCACTTGGGCAATTGGTACGTCAACCCCGTCTACTTGATGGCCCACTCGGGTGCTCGAGGTGGTATCGAGCAGATTCGACAATTGGCGGGCATGCGGGGACTGATGGCCAAGCCCACAGGTGAAATCATCGAAACGCCGATCAAAGCCAACTTCCGCGAAGGGCTGTCGGTGCTCGAATACTTCTCCAGCACTCACGGTGCTCGCAAGGGTCTGGCTGATACCGCACTCAAGACCGCCGACTCGGGCTATTTGACTCGTAAGCTGGCTGACGTGGCCCAAAACGTGGTGATCACGCTCGAAAACTGCGGTACGACTCAAGGTATCACCAAGGGGGTCGTCTATCGCGGTGAAAAAGTCGAAGTACGACTGATCGAAGCGATCACTGGTCGCGTCTCGCGGCAGAATATCGTCAATCCAGTAACCGACGAAGTGATCGTCCAAGAGAATCAAATGATCTCTCGCGACATCGCGCGGAAGATCGAGGAGATGGGCTTGGAGAAGATTCAAGTCCGAAGCCCGATGACCTGCGAAGCCGCGTTGGGAGTTTGTCGCTGCTGCTATGGCATGGACATGTCGACGGGTGCCCAAGTCGAAGAGGGGATGGCCGTCGGTATCATCGCCGCCCAGTCGATCGGTGAACCTGGCACGCAGTTGACGATGCGTACGTTCCACATCGGTGGTGCGGTTAATACCAGCGTCGAAGAGAGCGAAATCAAAGCCAAGAAGGGTGGTATCGTGAAGTTCGCCAAAATGCGAACGGTCACCAACGAAGAGGGTTTGCAGATTGTCCTTACGCGAAATAGCGAATTGGTTCTGGTCGATTCCAAAGGACGCGAACTGGAGAAGTACGACATCCCCGCCGCAGCTGTATTGCGCGTTAAAGAGAATGATACGGTTGGCGAAAATCAAGTGCTGTGCGAGTGGAACCCACACAAGATTCCAATCATCTGCGAAGTTGGTGGCAAGGTCCGCTTCGACGATGTGGTGGAAGGGGAGACCATGCGGGTCGAACGCGATCCAGGTGGTGGTATTCGTATGTTGATCGTCGATCATAAGGGTGACTTGCACCCACAAATCGTGATCGAAGACAAAGATGGCAAGCCGCTGGATGTGTACTACTTACCAGAACGAGCTGTGATCTCCGTGCAGGAAGGTAAGACTGTCTCGGCTGGTACGGATATCGCCGAAATGCCGCGCGAATCAAAGGGTCTGTCTGACATTACTGGTGGTCTACCGCGAGTCACGGAAATCTT
The DNA here is from genome assembly GCA_041741715.1 of Pirellulaceae bacterium. Lineage (GTDB taxonomy): Bacteria > Planctomycetota > Planctomycetia > Pirellulales > Pirellulaceae > Aureliella. The sequence goes on from JBGSJT010000769.1 coordinate 20,624, forward strand.
CGAAGCGCGCAAGCCGAAGGATCCAGCGGTGATCAGCGAGGTGGATGGTGAAGTTGAATTGCAACAGACCAAACGCCGCGGTAAGCGGACGATTGTCGTCCGCAGCGAAAGTGGCGTAGAACACGAACACTTGGTTCCCCACGGCAAGCGTTTCTTGGTTCATACCGGTGATGAAGTTAAGGCTGGCCAAGCACTCGTCGATGGTCCGCTGGTTCCACACGATATCTTGCGGGTCAGTGGAGAAGAGGCCGTGCAGCAATACTTGACGCACGAGATCCAACAGGTTTATCGCAGCCAACGTGTGGAGATCAATGATAAGCACGTCGAAGTGATCATCGCCCGCATGTTGCGTAAGGTGAAGATCGATTCGGCCGGTGACACAACATTGCTACCTGGCTTGGTGATGGACAAGTTCGAATTCCGCCGCGTCAATAACGAAGTGGCGGAATGCTTGAAGATCAGCGATCCAGGCGACTCCGACTACGCACTTGGCACGCTGGTTCCACGCGAGACGTTAGAAGCCGCCAACGCACAGATCGAAGGTTTGGGGGGAACGCCCGCCAAGGGTAAGAAGCCCAAACCAGCCACCGCCAGTACACAATTGCTGGGGATTACCAAGGCGTCGGTGCAAAGCAGTAGCTTCATCTCGGCAGCTAGCTTCCAGGAAACGACGAAGGTCTTGACGGAAGCTGCATTAGCGGGCAAGGTCGATCGCTTAGTAGGATTGAAGGAAAATGTGATTCTCGGTCACCTTATTCCAGCCGGTACCGGTTTCCGCAGCTTCCAAGAATCGGAGGTCTCGTACCGCCGCGAAGCCTTGGAGGATTTGGTCAATCGCGGAACAGACGCTTTGCAAGAGAGCTTCCCGTTGCTGCAGAGTCGCACTACCAGCGAAGCCGCCACGGACGACGATCCCGCCGATACTTCAGCAATGTAGAAATTGTTCGCTGCTCATCACTTACTTAACCACGCCCCCCGCTCGCTTGCCGAACGGGGGGCGTAAGTTTTGGGTCGATTGCGAGCACGAGCACGAGCACGAGTTATGCTCTCGACACTTCTTCACTGGCTAGCCCCGTGGTAGGTCGAATTCATTACTGCGAGCGCTCAACACATCCTTGGTATGCTAATCTCCCTTGCTTCGAAAACACTGGCCTCAGCCAGTGCCACCCAATTCACCCTACTTCAAACTCGTCAAATAGGCTACCAAATCGCGTACTTCGCGGGGAGTGAGGATGTCGCTCATGTCTGGCATGAGTGAGATCGTTTGTTCAATAGCATCTTCGATTTCGTCGGTGACGATCGTTTGCAAATTCCCCGCGCTATCGGCTACGATCGTCTGTTGCTGATTGCGGCTCTGGACAACTCCCTTGATCACTTGTCCGGAGCTGAGCATCAGCATATGACTGCGATATTTGGCGTCGATATCGGCACTAGGTTGTGCAATCGCCCGCAACAGATAGTCGGCATCGCGCGTGGCAGCGATTTTCGTTAATTCGGGACCGATCTCGCTACCTTCGTCGCCAATCTTGTGACAGCGACTACACTGCGCAGCGACATGATTGTTGAACACATCCTTCCCCCGTTGGGCGTCACCACCATCGCGCGAATAGGCGAATTTTTCTTTAGCAAGTTTCTCGAAATGGGGAATGTCGTTGAGCTTCGTCAAGGCTTCACGCAACTCAAGAGCCAAGGCCGAATCCAGTTGACCGGTCGACAATTGTTCGGCGAGTTGTGAAAGTAGTTCGACCCCACTCTTTTCCGGCAAACGTGGTAACAGTTCAATAGCCGTCTGCTTCACCACAGCATCGAATTCCCCAGCCAACACCGATTGAATGCGCTTCAATCCATACTCGGGGAAATGCTCGCACAGCAACTCAAGACCCCGCGCTTGGAGGCGTGGTGCTTTGGCCTCCAGCGCCGCCTCGAAGGTTTCACGCACATCGCTCGCCATTGTTTGATTGGGCTCACCGGGTTCTGCCAGGCTATTGAGCGCTTCGATGCGCGTGTTGGCGTTGTTGTCTGCGTTGGTGGCTAATTCAATTAAAACCGCGTGCGGAAGTTCAAGTTTCAATCCACGCGTAGCAACCAACGCGGCGGCGCGTAGATCTCCACTGGGATCGCTTGCCAAACTAGCTAGCCCTGTGCGCAGGGAAACTCGCACGGCCTCGGATTCAATCTGGCGACTTTCCAATGGTAACACACGATGTCTCCCTTCGACGCGATCGAGTAGGGGTGGTGACAACCATTCGGCCAGTGCATTGACCGCGACCAGTCGCATCGGTTCTCCGTGACGATCGGCCTGGGCGAATTGCAGTATCCGCTGCGCCGCTCCCGCGTCACCCAAGCGAAAGTTCGCATTGATCGCACGAACAGTAAACGCTTCACTCTGCGAATCGCGTTCGAGCAGCGCGTCCGCCAAGGCTGGGAGCGCTTCGACGATCGATTCATCATCATGAATCGCGCGAGCCGCTTCGGTGGCAACCCAATCTGAGCTGTCGTGCAAAAAGTGGCGAATGTTGTTGCTACCCCCCCGACGCAGTGCCAGCACTGCGCACATCCGTCGCATTTCGTTACCATGTTTGGCTTGGGCTGCCAATTGATCCGCAGAGGCACAGGCGGCCAAGGCGGTCACAATCGAGTGCCGCACATAGTGGTGCTGAAGAGTAAGTGCATCGGCCTGCGTAAAGAGAGGTTCCACGGCCTGCGGCGTGGGATGTCTGCCCAAGGCGATCCCCGCGAGTGTGCGCACATGCAGCTCTTCATCGTCGATTAGATCGACCAGCGCGTATCCATCGACATGACTCAATTCACCATATGTTTTCGCTGCTTGCGCGCGGACTTGAGAGTCCTTCGCTTTGAGCAACAGTCCGATGCAATCGCGGGCCATGGTTCCTCCGCTGAGGTACTTTTCAGGCTGTCGCTCCAATTGCCCCAACCCCCACAGCGCATGTAGCCGGCTGAGGGTACTTGCATTCTCATCGACCGCTTTACTGGCCAGCATGTCACCCGTGTCCGCAGCAACTAAGGCAAACTGCGCACCCTGTCGCACGCGCTGGTCGGCATGTTCGAGCAGCGATAGTAGTTCGGCAGCACTCTTCCCCTCGAAACCCTCGGCCAGTAGTTGCTTGACGGCGCTGCGCTCCGGCGATTGATTTCCACCCGGCACATCGATGCGGACCACCGAACCGACTTCGTCCAGCGGATAGCCTCCGTCCCAATCCGCCCCGTAGAGTCCACCGTCGGGACCAAAGGCGAGTCCCACAATGGCTAGGCCTGAACCGATTCTGTGTTCGTCGAGCATTTTGAAGGAGTCTCCATCAGCGGCCACGCGAAACGCATGTTGATTTCCATTAGGAGCTCCCGTCACGAAAAAGAAGTCGCGGTACTCGGGGCTCAGGGCCGTTCCCGGATTGAATTTAAAACCGGCGGGACCATCGATATAGTATTGTATCGGCGGGATGATGTAGGCCGCATGTTGCTCAGCGGGGAGCTCCCACAATCGTTCGGCCGTCCAGGGATTGTAGTTGTTGCCACGATACTGATAGTTGCAACGCCAACCCGCATCCATTTCATTCACGATATAAACGAAGCGCTCGCGCTCCCGCTTTTGATCAGAATCATTGTCGACGCCAAACATATTGCCATACTGATCGAAGGCCACTTCTTGCACATTGCGTAGACCATGCGCGAAGACTTCGAAATCGCTCCCATCGGGATTGCAACGCATGACGCCCCCTTGATTTGGATAGGCGATATTGCGTCCCTCTGCCGTGGTGACGTTGATCCCTTTGTCGCCAATGGACCAATAGATTTTCCCGTCGGGACCAACCGTGGGGCCATGCATATCGTGACCACCATAGGCGATGTGCATGCCGAAGCCGTGCGCGATTGACTCTTGGCTATCGGCGACTCCATCCCCATCGTGATCGCGAAGTTTCCACAGGTCGGGAGCGACCGTGGCATAAACGGCGTTGTCGTAGGCCAGCACGCCAGCCGCAATGCCAGTTACCTCTGTCTTGAAGTTATCAGCAAAGACTGTGATTTGATCTGCAGTGCCATCATCGTCGCTATCGATCAAGCGGTAGATTACTTCGCTGATCACCGTCAGATCGCGCCAGTCATGCTGTCCATCTTGGTTGAGGTCGTCCACATGTTTAGCTTGCTCTGCATCGTCGCCACCGATGGCCATCACGCGTTTGAAGAAAGCACGTTTGTCTTCGATAGTTCGCATTCCCACGTCATCCGGTATCCACTCGCGGTTATTGCGAATATCTAAATCCTGAATTTTGCGGCGACGAGTCTGAGTGGCGTAGACCCGACCTTGCGGATCGACACTCACCGCCACTGGGTCGGGGACGTTGATGTCACCACTCCATTTGCGGAACTCGAGCTTGGGAAACTGTGGCTTGGGCTCTTTTTCCGACGTGTCAGTTTGTCCGAGCACATGGCAAGAATTGGATCGAGAATTGGAGAGCCAAATGAAACACAGTGTGAACAAAATCAGGTAAAATCGCATGCGGTCGTCGGTTTGATAATGAGAGAGGGAATGGCTGAGGAACAATTGACTATATTACTAGAATAGCCCATGGGTCTGGTGAGTGTCAGCTGATTGCCACATTTAGCATCGCGTGAGCAATAAGTGTCGCTAATCACCTCACAGTAGCCGAATACTTCATCTTTTTGCCGCACATCTTTTTGTCGGAAAAAAACTAGTTGAGGATAGCGAGCGACTGTCGACTTCTATGCAACTCAGGTACGGTCAAGATTGAAACTCGACGACAAAATAGTGTTTGGCGAAAAAAAATGTGGGGTGTTTTCGTCGACGGGGCGTCCCAGCGAATCGGCGGGGCCTTCATTCCTAGTTGTATTAATCATTCCCACCGCTCCTGGCCTACAGCCTAGTCATTTCCTGCAAATTCAATTCAAAATTCGTGCTCGTACTCGAAACGTCCACAGCAGCACGGGCATCGCCCCAAAAATGCAATTCAGACTGTCGGAGGGGCGTTCCTTCACTCAATGCAATTCCACTGGATAAAATCGGGGTAGGCCAAATTCATTACTTCGAGCGCTCAAAAAGCACTGGATCATCCCAACTCAACTCCTTCGACAACACTGGCCATGCCAGTGCCACCCACTCCGCCCCCCGTCCGTCCGTCCTCCCAGCCCGCCAGACACGGAAAAACAATATGAAAACAAATCTCTGGTTACGCTCGTTGCTTCTCAGCGGAATACTCTTGGCCGATACCGCCTTGGCTCAGCGGCGCGTGGCTCTTGAGCCGAGCGAGTCGATGAAGCTGATTGAGCTTGAACCGGGCTTCACAGCGCACTTGTTGGCGCATGAACCGCAAGCTATCGATCCAGTCGAAGTGGTCTTCGACGATGCCGGGAGAATGTGGGTCGTGGAGATGCGTGATTATCCGTTTCGCACCTCCGACCAGCCACGTGGGCGCATCGTGGTACTGTCCGATACGGATTTGGACGGACACTACGAAACCGCTCAGACCTACGCTGATCAGCTCGAAATGCCCAACGGCTTGGCGCTGTGGAAGCAAGGAGTGGTGGCCACGGTAGCAGGAAAGTTGGTCTACTTGCCCGATGCCGATGGTGATTTGAGGGCGGACTCGATCCAAGTCTGGTTGGAAGGATTTAAGGAAGATAACGAACAACTGCGAGCCAACCATCCGCGATTGGGACCGGATGGATGGTGGTACATAGCGTGCGGTTTGCGCGGTGGACAAGTCCAACTGGGGAGCGACTTGCAAGCTAGCTCATCATCACCGCCACTGGAGATCGGCACGCGCGATGTGCGGTTCAACTTGCGGACCAAAAGTATTGAATTGATTACGGGACCCGCTCAGTTTGGGATCGCCTTCGATGCGATCGGTCATCGGCTGTTTTGCAGCAATCGCAATCCGGCCACACAAGTGATGCTGGAACAAGCAGACCTCGAAGGGAACCCGTTGGCCGGTCTAGCCCCCAGCGTGATTGATGTGATCGCGTCAGGTGAGGCCTCGCATGTCTTTCCACTGGTCGACGCTTGGACCACCTCGCATTTGCATTCAGGCCAATTCACCGCAGCCTGTGGTGTCTTTGTGCGTACCATGGACAACGTGCGTTCGGAGGTGTTCGCCTGTGAGCCGACCGGTTGCCTGGTGCGTCGACAAGTCTCTCTTCGCGACGGCCCACGCCTAGTCCCTGATGGGGCCAGCAACGCCCGCTTTTCAGAGGAGCGCGAATGGTTGGCCAGTCGCGATGGTTGGTTTCGACCCGTCAATGTGAACTTAGCACCTGATGGAGAGTTGGTCGTCGTCGATATGCATCGCGCTGTGATCGAACATCCGCGTTTTGTGCCAGAGGAATTGAAGCAACGTCCCGATGAGCGTTGGGGCAATGAAGCGGGGCGTGTCTACTGGGTCGGTAGCGACGCAGCGGGACTGGTTGCTATGATTCGCGACTTGCAAGGTAATCCTTTGAGTTCACGCAGCGACGACGATTTGGCAGTGCTGGTGGTCAGCTCAAATCCATGGCTCAGCCAAACTGCCTCGCGACTACTGCTGGAGCGTGCAGCTACCGCCATGATAGAACCACTGCAGCGTCGCGCCCTGGAGAGTGAGTTATCGATGGCAGCCCGCTGTGCGGCGTTGCGGTTGTCGGCCAACCTTGCCGATCTGCAAGAAGGTGCGCAGGGTATTGAAATCCAACAACCGCAGCTCACACCGTTTTTAATGGCAGACATGTCTGACCCCAGCCATGGAGCGGTGGCTCAAGTTGCATTGCGTATCGGTCGCGATCGCCCACAACTGCTAAAAGGGAAAGAACAGCAAGTGGTGAAACTGGCCACCTCAGCCAGTGATCGCGGGTTGCGATTCGAGGCATGGCTTTCGCTGGGTGCATTGGCCTCGACAGATGTCTCGACGGATGCCTGGTCGGCAACGGACGCCGAAGTTCAGGTGGCTGCTCAGTCGTGGGTGCAAGTGGCAGATCGCTATCAACTCATGGCCATGGTCAGTGCCCTGCGCAACGAGCCTCAATTATTTTTACTGAGCTGGTTGCACGCCGTAGGTGAGGCTGTCGCGCTACCCGAGGGAGCACTTGAGCAAGTCCCAGATATTGCACGGGGGCTGACTCAGGCGACCCTGCGTGATGTTCCACCGGCCAAAATGGATTTGCATTCCCTGCTGAAAATTGTCTCCCCAAGCGTTGATCGCGAAGCCACTCCCGGCGAGCGGGCTGCACAACTAGCCGCGTTAATCTGCGTGGAGCAAGTTCTCAAAAAGGGTGAGGCGAAGTCGCTGCTGGAGGACGATCGGTCTTGGCAGCAGTTGGCAAGTTTGTGTCAGGATGAGAAGCTGGTCACAGCGAATCGCATCGCGGCGATCAATCTGCTGGGACAATCACCTCGGGGGAGTGACGCTGAGCTGTTGGCCGAGCTGGTTCAACATAACTCCGCACCTGAGTTGACCGGTCCATTGCTCACCGCTTGGAGCGCTGTGGGAGGCGATGCACCGAATCGCTATTTGCTTGAGAGCCTGCCGAGCGCTTCACCGCAAGTGCTACGCATTATGTTGCCATTGATCGTTAGCAATCCCCAGCGATTGGAAATGTTGGCGGATCGTCTGGAAGGGGGACAAATCGAAGCGCGACAAATCGGAGCTGCGGAACTGACCAAGTTAGTGGCGCGAGCGCGCGGAGCTGTCCAACAGCGGCTACAGTCGCAATTGGAGCGCATCAGCAATTCGAATCGCGCCGAGGTCATCGCGAAATATAAGGACTGTTTGCAGCTCGACGCCGATATCGCACGTGGCACCGAAGTGTTCCGCAAGCACTGTGCCTCATGTCATCGCATTGGGCAAGTCGGAGTCGAAGTGGGACCGAACATTTCCGATTCGCGGACCAAATTGCCACTGGAATTGTTGACTTCCATCCTGGATCCCAATCTAGCCATCGATAACAACTATTTCCGTTTTATCGTCTCGACCGACGATGGCCGCGTGGTCGAGGGAATTATTGCTGAGGAAACGGCGGATGCATTGGTGATTCGTGGGCAGGATGATCGCCGCGAACGAATTAGTCGTGACCAAATCGCCGAAATGAAAGCTACCGGTGTCTCGCTGATGCCCGAGGGGGTCGAGTCGCAGATTGATCCACAAGCCATGGCCGATCTGATTGCCTTCGTTAAAGGTTGGCGCTATCTCGACGCGGACATCCCCAAGCGTTAAATTGGCGGTAGTTGCCCCACAATCGTGGAAGTATCAGCTCGCTGGCGCGTTGAGCTGATATTGGTCCGGACGCGACTCTGTCCAACTTGCTAATTCGATACTATCGGTTCGAGAATTGTGGCTGATGAAAGATGACTCCGCACGCTTGCAGACGATTGGATGGCGCGAGTATGTCTCGCTCCCTGATCTAGGGATTCCAACGATCAAGGCCAAGGTGGACACAGGCGCGCGATCGAGTAGTCTGCATGCCTTTGAAATGGAATTGTTTCGCAAGGATGGACTGGATTATGTGCGCTTTAAAATCCATCCGCTGCAGCGGAGCGTTACCAAAATCATTGAAGTCGAAACGCCGGTCTTCGATATCCGCAAAGTGAAGAGCTCCAGTGGCGAAGCGTCGTTGCGACCCGTTATTGTCACCATCGTTGAAATGATGGGAGTAGCTTGGCCGATTGAACTGACGTTGGCCAATCGCGATGAAATGGGGTTCCGCATGTTGCTCGGGCGGGAAGCCATTCGCGGACGAATGCTGGTTGACTCTGGTAATTCCTATTTCGGCGGCGTCCCTAAACGCAAGAAAACAAAACGCAAATCCCGCAGAATTGAATAAAGTGGCCCATTACAGTGGCCCGTCGCTCTGCGTCGGAAACTCTAGAGCCGCCACCTCCTGGTTTCAATGTACTTGCCACAAGCATTTTTTGCGTACTTTGTGCTCTTTCGTGGCAATCCACGTAACGGTAGCCGCAAGAGAGCACAAGGAGCGCGAAAGAAAAGAATTGGGTAGCATTTCCTCAGGGTGGCGTTCAATGAGAACTGTCGTCAATTTGTCTAAAAATCTGTAAATCGTGCGGATTGGTTGTCGACTTTGCCGATGATAAGGGTCGTGGGGTGTTGTGCGAGTTGCAATTACGCAAGTGGGATGCAGAGCCATGTTGGTTAAGACAAGTCGCTTTGGGCAGGTGCAGTCAAGTCAGGAAGAAGTGATCATTTTCCCACAAGGGCTGATCGGATTCGAGGCGAGTCGCCATTGGCTCATCGTCCCCGACCCGGAAAACCCAGACGTGGCTTGGCTGCAATCGATCGCTCAGCCCCAAGTGGCATTGCCGATCATTAGTCCGCGCAAATTTGCACCAGATTACAAAGTCAACGTCCCCAATCGCCAACTGGCACCACTCAAGCTGCGCAACACCGATCGCGTGTATGTGCTTAACGTAGTGAGCAAATCGGGGAAGACGTTGACCGCCAACTTGCGTAGCCCGATCGTCATCAACTTGACCAAACGCTTGGCTTGTCAGGTCATTACCACCGATCCATTGCCGCTGGCCATGCCCATCACCCTGGGTGGTAGCAAGCCAGCGCTCCGCATGGCCGCCTAAAGTAGCCCGATGCTCCGCGTCGAGCTGATATTCATGTTAGTTACCTGGGAACTGGTGCAATTAATCTAACGACTACTTGCTAGCTTTTCAGTTCGCATTCAAACCGGCGACAACTACTGCTATAATGAGTGGATTATCAACGATCCATTCATTTTAGCATGAGCACTGCCACGCCATGTCCGCTGCCGCCGCCAAACTCCCCACAGCTTCTCCGGGACATTCTCCCTCTCATTCTCAGAGCACTCGGGAAACAGTTGAATCGATTATCGTGGCCTTCATTCTGGCCTTTCTGTTTCGCGCTTTTGTGGCGGAAGCCTTCGTGATTCCGACAGGCTCCATGGCACCGACGCTGATGGGGGCTCACAAAGACATTTTTTGTGAACATTGCGGCCAGGAGTACCAGGCCAGCGCGAGTTCCGAATTTGTCGATGGGACTCAGGTATTAAGCCCCGATGTCACTATTGCTAGCACGTGCGCCACTTGTCGCGGACTGAACGCCTATAATTTCGCTGGCAATCGTGATCATGGGACATTCTCTGGGGATCGCATACTGGTCAGCAAGTTCGATTATGTCTTCAACAACCCTCAACGGTGGGATGTGTTGGTCTTCAAGTATCCGAAGGCGGCGCACATGAATTACATCAAGCGTCTCATCGGCTTGCCGGGGGAATCGCTGCTGATACAAGACGGCGATATTTATACGCGAACCGACGCAACTCCTGAGTGGACGATTGCCCGCAAGTCGCCAAGCAAGATTCACGCGATGCGAAGGATCGTCTCCGATACGAATTTCCAGGCACCACTATTAGTCAAGCAAGGCTGGCCGAGTTTGTGGCAACCACTCGCCGATGCAGCTCCGGCCGGCGTCCCCCCCCCCGACGCGGGTTGGAAAGTGACGCAGAGCGAAGACAGTTGGCAAGCCACATTGGCCAGCGGTCCCGATGCGCAGTGGTTGCGCTACTATCACAAATTTCTGGACGACGAGGGATGGTATCGCGTGCTAACCGGGGGGGCCTTGGGGCCGGTAGATCCCTATGGCTCTACTTTGGTGACCGACTACTTGGCCTACAATTCGTCGACCGAGTGTGATCGCGACAGGGTGTATCGTGGAAACCGATTGCGATCTGAGATTGATGCCGACACGACGGCGTTTGAATTGGCGATGGAAGACGGCTGGCCGATGCGCGGCGGCGTGGAGCGCGGCAATGATGGTTATCACTGGGTCGGAGATTTGCTGGGTGAGTTCGATGTGGAGATCGCTTCCGACTCAGGGACTCTGCTGCTCGACTTGGTTGAATTCGGGGTTCATTTTCAATGTGCGATCGATGTGACAAATGGACAAGCGACATTGTCGGCCAGTGGTCAGGGGGTGCCGCCAGGACTGCTCAGCGTCGAAGGTTCGTTGACGGCGCAAACTGCGGTGCGTGGTCAAGGGAGCTACCATATCGAGTTTGCGAACTTCGACGATTCACTGGTGTTGTGGATCAATGGGAGCGTGATTGATTTCAACCAGCCCGTCGAGTTTGATTCACGTCAGGCGCGTGCCACGTCAACTGATAGGCGTCCCTACTGGAGCGAGTCAGATCCGCTTGATGCCGCCCCCGTAGCCATCGGTGGACGGCAGATTGCGTTAACCGTTAATCGCGCGCGAGTCTATCGCGACATTTACTATATCGCCGTACAGGGTGGTAGCTTTGCTCGCGAGTACAGCGATTACGAACTGGGACAACTCGCACCGTTGCTTTCCGCCATTCCAGATTCAGCGGCTAAGGGGCAAGTTCGATCGGCAGCCGATATCATCGCGGCCGTCTATTCCCATCCGCAGTGGTGGGACCAGTCGAATCTGTTTTCCCAACGCGGGACGCTCGGATTTCAACTAGAGAAAGATCAATACTTTCCGATGGGGGATAACAGTTCCGCCAGTTCCGATGCGCGGGCTTGGGTGGGGCACAACTACGTCGAGCAGAGATTTTTACTGGGTAAAGCGCTGCTGGTGTTTTGGCCCCATACGTGGAATACGCCGGTTCCTTTCACTCCTAACTTTTCCCGCATGGGGATGATCCGTTAGCATCGTACGGAGAATAACTGTTGTAGCTACGTTCGCCAGAACGTAGACTCCCTGCGGTCTGGCGACCGCAGCTACAAATTCATTTAGTCATGGATGACAATTGATGAGCGTGCTCAAAGTGGTTGGACTGGAAAAGACCTACGGTCGCCGCAAGGTGGTCGGGGGTGTGCATATGGTGGTTGAGGAATCCGAGATCGTCGGTCTGCTCGGCCCCAATGGCGCAGGGAAGTCGACGAGCTTCAAGATGACCTGCGGAATAGTTCGACCCGATCGCGGCCAGGTCTTTCTCAATGGCACGAATGTGACGGACTGGCCATTATTCCGCCGAGCTGGCGAAGGTGGCATGGGCTATCTGGCGCAAGAATCAAGCGTGTTCCGCAAACTGACGGTGGAACAGAATATCCTAGCGGTGTACGAATTGTTGGGTGTTGCTTATCGCGAGCGAAAACTACGCACGCAAAGGTTGCTGGAAGATTTTGAGATCACGCACATCCGTCGCTCGAAGGCGGGGCGGTTGTCAGGTGGTGAACGCCGACGGTTGGAGATCGCGCGGTGCTTGGTCTCGGATCCCAAAATTATCATGCTCGACGAACCCTTCGCCGGTATCGATCCGGTGACGGTCCAAAACATTCAAGAGATCATCGCTAAGCTGCGCGAGCGGGGTATTGCAATCCTGATAACCGACCATGCTGCCCGCGAGATTCTGCAAACCGTCGATCGCTGCTATGTGATTAGCAAAGGGACGGTGATGTGCGAGGGGACCCCCGATACCGTACGGCAACATCCAGAAGTTCGCCGCGAGTACTTGGGGGACATTGGTATCGAAGCCCCCTCGCACCGTCACGTGGCACCCGCTGAGCCAGAAACGCCACGTAGTAGTCCCCCGGCCCCGCGCGGACTTTTCCGCCGCGTCCCCGCAGCTCCCACCGCTAGTTCGGCTCAAATTGAAGCTCAGGCCAGCCAAACGAGGCCAGTGCGCCGTCGAACCGACGTGTAGCCCCGCATTGAAATCGGTCGTAATCACCGAATGCGACTGTCTAAGCATCGTGCGGGAAATAACAGTCGTAGCTACGTTCGCCAGAACGTCGATTCCCTGCGGTCTGGCGACCGCAGCTACGTTTTAGTTCGGACAGTTATTTCCCGAACGAAACTAAAGACCACCCATTAGAAGTGCTGCCACAGCCGACAGGATCGACACACCCAGTTTCGACCCCTCGGGACATTTGAGGGATCAGCCCTTGCCAGTTGCCAGCTTTGCTGATAAATTCCAAAATTCTTCGCTTGGCAGCACCTCGCGAGGTAAGGTATCTATGGCAATCACCAGCAGGTCTGGTTCAATAGGGTTTACAGAGGTTTAATGTTTTATGTCTACTTTGCGTCGAGCGCCAACGGCTAAGAGTCGCGCCCGGAAACGATCGCGAATTCGATCACGAGCCAAACGGAAGGATCCGCTGTTCGTCGATGGCAAACGGCCACGTCCGATGTTCGTCGATTACAAGGATATCGAAACATTGAAGAAACTGGTCAATCGTCACGGACGAATTGTCGGACGACGCAAGACTGGTTGTTCGGCAGTAAGCCAGCACGCTGTCACCTCTGCTATCAAGCGAGCGCGTTTCATGGCGTTGCTCCCGTTTGTAGGTGAGTAACGGATTCAGTGGGCTACCAAACTCATGACCGCTCCCTTCATCGTTGAGCGACGGGTCGAGTTTTGCGAGACCGATGCGGCAGGTATCGCCCACTTCTCAGCCTTTATGTGTTACATGGAGCAGGCCGAGCATGCGCTGTTGCGTCATGCCGGGACTTCGGTTTCGACCGACATCGGCGGGGGCTGGCATCTGAGTTGGCCGCGAGTGCATGTCGAGTGTGACTATCGCGGCTCGGCTCGCTTCGAGGATTGCCTGTCGATTGAGGTCAGTGTCGCGAAGCTGGGTGACAAGAGCGTCACTTATCTGTTCGATTTCAAGCACGCTGGCCAATCGATCGCCGTTGGTAAGGTTGTGGCGGTATGTTGCAAAGTGCATCCTCGCGAACCACTACAATCAACGTCCATCCCGACCAATCTGCGGGACATGCTGTCTGACTACTTAGTTGCTGCTAGCCATCATTGAGCGAGAAGTCTCTT
>JBGSJT010000770.1:0-6355 GCA_041741715.1 Pirellulaceae bacterium
TTCGGTTGGGCCTTTCGTAGTTGAGCTTTTCACCGTCGAGTGTTTAGCTCGATCGCCGAGGCGGTCTGCCCCGGTGTCACCTGTCGCCAGATGACAGCTCCCCACGCCAGACGCGTTGAACGAACTCGCCGAAGCAAGCCCGGACCCCACGTGCAGGATTTGGCTATTTGCCGCACCTGCTTTGTGTTTCATACGCCGCAGCGCACGAAACAGAAGTCGAGCCGTACATAGGCTCACCTTCCCCGACGCGACCTTGCTCCCAAACAAATCTGCTTGGAGAACAAGGCATGTCCGCGTCGCCCGCACTTCCCAAACTCAGTTGTTACACTCTGCCTATTGGATAGAACGCCGGTATTACTTCGATCTGGCTGTCTCAATACAAATGAAACAGCGAGTTTTCGAGTTTACTCCGACGAGCCTCCATTGAACTGGACGAGCCACTCTCGCGGCAATCCAGCTCGAAGGGCCAGCACAACAGTTTTTCAACTGCGGGAAGTTAGCAAGACTTCCGGTTCTTATCCTCAGTTGATGAGACTGAGATTGGCGAACCTGCTGTCCCCGCCAAGAGACATCAGCTTTATTGCACCCTTATTCGCGGCGGATTTAATGCCACGCGTTTGAGCGCATGCGTTTCTGCAAAAGCTTAACGACCGGCGAGCGGAGTAGCTCGCCTACCCTGGTTTATTTACCAGTACCAAGCGGAATGTCACCTGCCGCCATCTGATTACGCGTTTTGACTGCCGGGCTGAAACCGTGCTAACTTGCCGGGAATGAATGAAAGCATTCCCGATGAACGGTTGGTGTTTCTCGACTTGGAGGTGGGAGGCAAGGAATCATGGCGGCCCATCTTTGAGATCGCTGCCATAGCCGTAGATTCCAATTTGCGCGAGTTGGAAACGTTTGACGTGCGACTCAAGTTCGCGACGCACATGGCGGATCCGAAAGTACTGGTCGGATCCCGATATGCAACGCCCCAATGGAAGCGGCGGGCCATCTGTGCCACCGATGCCGGAGACGAGTTCGCTGACTTTCTACGAAGGCACGCAACCGTCGATCAGACCTCCGCCAGTGGTCGTGTCTTTCAGGTGGCCCAGTTGGTCGCGCACAATGCCGACTTTGATCGACGCTTTTTAGAGCATTGGTTTGCGTATCGCGAGCAATTCCTGCCGGCATCTCCACGAATGCTGTGCACGCTACAGCGGGCCATGTGGCTGTTTCATGAAAACAAGAACCTTACACCTCCACTGGATTTCAAGCTGGGGACGCTTTGTGAGTATTTCGGTGTTTCATTGGCTGCTACGGAATCGCACCAGGCGTTGTTCGATGTGCGGGCTACCGTCCAGCTCTATCGTGAAATGAACCAAGCCTGGGGAAAGCCGGTTCATCTGGCTGAGGCGCAGGTCCGCTCTACTCCCGCCGAAAAAGCTTGCGCTCCGGACGCCGCTGAGAAGTAGAAGACTTAGGTGAGGGCTGGAATCCAGCTTGCAGTGCCTTCGTTAGCCATCTGTCAGCAGAACGAATCGCTACGCCGCGTTGGCGCTGTTCATCCATGGCTCGAATGGCACGCACTAAGTCCTCGTCTTGGATACGATCGACGAGCTGAACCGCCAACGCCGTAGAGATACCTCGCCTTGATAGCGCCTGCAGTCGATTGGAGATGCGGGCTGTGGCTTTGTCATCGGTGACTTCGGCGACTGTGGAACTTCCGTGAGTGGATTCATAATCAAAGGTAGCGGTCCAGACGCCGCGTCGGATACTCGCAAAACGTTCATCATGGGCGCGCCGCTGGAGGTAACCTGCTTGCTCCAATTCCTCGGCGGCAGGCGCAATGTACCGTTTGCGGACTTTGTCTAGCTCGATCCCTGGGCTGATGCCAATGTGTTGGTATGCCAAACGAGCCAGATCGATCGTGACGGAGCGGTGGTGCGGTGGATGGAAATGTTTGTCCAGATAGCGATAGAGCCGACGGGCAGTGGTGGACAAACCCCTTTGCAAACCAAAATCAATACGTTTGAGATAACCACTGTCGAAACTCTGGAAGAGAACTTGGCTCCAACGGAAAATCGAGGCGTGTTCCGAGAAGCTACCATTAGGGTGCTTTTGATCGCGGAAATGAAATGAGTCCAAGATGCCAAATGCTCCCTGGTCTCGATACTGCTTGTCGCGGTTGTCGCGCCACATGTTTTGGTAACTCAGTCGAACGCCAACCAGACGCTGCATGCCCAGCGTGAGTCTTCCGTACGCCCAATCGGATTTCGGCCAGTCCATGAGGTCGAACAGCGCCGATCGCTGTAAAACTATTTTGGCCTCCGCGAAGCCGTTGTAGTCGCTGGTGTATTTCATTAGGCCCAGATAAATTTCTTCATCTTTGGCTGTGGGCAATCCCAGTTCAGGGTCGCCTTTGACCGTCAGCGTGCGCGAGATAGTCTGCCGAGTTTCCCGGTCGAAGTCTTCGATTTCAAACCGCAAGAACTTGCGACTACCATTGCGCTCTGATAGCAATGCAAACGGCAATTCGCACAGATTCATCTCGTCCCTCCCGTGCTTTAAATTCTGCAATCGCTCAGGAAAGGTTCCGGGGTTCTTACGACGACTGCCTGCTTGCTTCATCACCTCACCCACTGTTGTTTTAGTACGTACAGTACAATAGTAGTCTGGCCGATTGTTCAACGATCCCGCGTCGTTACGGCTGCCAACCGGCCTCATCTGGCGTCCAATCCGGCTTCACTCGGCGTTGGAACCGGTTTCATTTCGCGTATGGAATCGGCCTCATGTTGCGACGCTGCCGGTCTCATTTGACGTCGTCACGCTTTGGATTCAACTCATCGCTACTTCAGATGATCTAAAGCTCTAGCAGAACTAAACGAGACCGGAAACCTATTTTCGCATGCGCATCATCGGTAGCTTTTTGTATTGACGACCTCCAAGTTCGCATGACACTCTATCGCAAGAGAATTCAGCGACTTGGACGGAATTGCAGCATGCAATCGCGCTGAGCCACCCAGCGAGGAACGGATCGATGCCAGTCACCATCTGCATGATCAATCAGAAAGGAGGAGTAGGGAAAAGCTCCAGCGTCTATCATCTGGCCGGGGGCATGGTCGAAGCCGGCAAGCGTGTGCTGCTGATCGACCTGGATCCTCAGGGCTCGCTCAGCCAGGGATTCTTCGGTTCTGCCGTGATTGAGAACATCGAAGCCAAAGACACCGTCGCGAGGCTTTTCACCGAAAGTGCGTTCTTTGCCACGCTGGAGCAATTAGCCGTTCCAACCCGATTCGATCACATTTCGATCGTGCTCGCCAACCAGCACTTGGCCAAATTCAATACGCCCGAACCTGAGTCAACTGGCATGCTGCAGTATTCGGTGCGGGAGTTTTTACGTGAGGCAGTTGAATTCGACATCGTATTGATCGACTGTCCGCCGAATCTTTATCGCTGTAGCTGGACCGCTCTAGTTGCTGCCGACTACGTTTTGATCCCAGTGCCACCAGAGGATTTCGGGACGCAAGGATTGAGGGCCGTTCATCAGACCATTGAACAGGCTCGGAAGCTGAACCCGAATTTGAGGCGGCTCGGGCATGTCATCTCTCGGAGTGACAAGCGATTGTTGATTCACCGGGCCTATGAGCAGCGTGTTCGGGAGATCTACCAGGGAAACGTGCTCGATACCGTGGTCCCCGAAGCCTCCGCCTTCAAAGTTTCACTGGCCGCGCGTTCGCCGGTGGAGTTCGATATGCCACGTTCCCAGGCAGCCAAGTTGACTCGGCAACTGTCACGTGAGATTCTCGACCGCATCAATGATAAAACGCCATCATTAAAGGTCGCATAACCATGGCCAGCACCAAACGCAGAATCTCAGAGCTAGAAAACAACTTAGATGAGTCGATGGGGCGAAGAGCGTCCAATTCGAACATCAGTGTGGTCCCTCAGTTTAGTCCCGTTCCATCGCCCAAGGACATTGGTCGCGTTCCGGTTCGCGGCTTCGGTGAAGTGCAGCTCGAACAGGTCATCGTGGACCCAGGGCAACCTCGCGTTGAGTTCAACGCCGACGAGATCGAACGGTTGGCGCATAGTATCCGTGAGAAGGGGCAATTGCAGCCCATCCGAGTCCGCTGGGATGCTCAACATGAGAAGTGGGTGATCATCGCTGGCGAGCGTCGTTTTCGTGCGACGCAGGTCGCGGGCCTGAGTTCCATTCAATGCTATTTCCACGAAGGGGAGATTTCCGAGTCGGAGATCTTGGAGCAGCAGTTGATCGAGAACTTGTTGCGTGAAGATCTCAAACCGATCGAAGAAGCGCGAGCCTATGCCGCACTGATGGAGCTGAACGATTGGAATGGGAAGCAAGTGGCTGCTGCGCTGCGACTGTCGCCATCGCGTGTCAGTCGCGGCTTGGCACTACTCGACTTGCCTGCCGCCATGCAAAGGCAAATTGAAACTGGTCAACTGGGGAAGACTGCCGCTTACGAACTCAGCAAACTAAAAGATGAGGAAATGCTCGAGCGAGTCGCTGCCGATTCCGCCGAGTCGGCAGTCACCACCCGCCAAGCGACCAGTTTGGTCAATCAGCGACGCGGCAAGCGGAAGGCACCCAGTGCCAACTCAAGTCAGACTTTCGCAGGAGAGAATGGTATTCGCGTGGTCGTGACCTACCGCAAGCAACAGAACTACCACGACTTGCTTGAGGCACTTGAGGCCGTCGTGGAGGAAGTCCGACTGCGAATCGACAACAACGTCCATCTGACCTAGGCCTCCAGGGAACCCCCAAGCCGAACGCGCTGGCATCAGGCGGCGTCAGGCAAGGGCACCGAGACAGAGTTAAATATTGTCAATGACATCCCGCGAAGTTTCTTTACTTTGTACATGCGGCTGTGGTACATCTAGAAAATGCTAAAGTCATTTGTTGGAACATATAACGAAAAGGGGCTCCAATCTCTTCGCAACGACGAGGGGCTGGGGCCGATCCCAAAATTCCCATCGGCTGGATTTGTTCCTTTTTGGGCAATCCTTGAGCCCGAAGTGTTGCCGCAAATCGAGCGGGCGATTCGCAATGGAGATCGCCAAGCGGCGTTGGCCATCGTGGCGAACCATGCCCGCCACGGCGGTACCCTGCCGGGTTAGCCGAACGACAAGCAGGATACCGGCGGCCGCGTCTTGTCGCGCACCAACCAAGTGTCATGAGTCTAGCGTCAGATTGTACTTGCGCCGCTTCGTCCAGCAGCTCATATTAGACGCGGACGTTTCCACTACTCCATGGTGACAGACCTATGATGCCGGACGTTTGGCTGAGGAATTCGAGAACTATTTACGCCGTTGCCGGCGGCCTGCTGGCCCTCGCGGGCATCGGCTGGTGGTTGGCATCGTTCGACGCCCAGCTCTTAGCAATTGTCGGCCTGCAAATTCTATTGCTAGCTGTGGCAATGCGCATCCTACGTAAAGTGAGCGAGCAGGAACCGGAAACTGTCAACTTAGGCGAGTCGCTGGACACACTGCTTAAATTGTCCGCTGACCGGCAAATTGCCGAGGTTCACAGCTCGATGGCTGATTCACTGCAACGCATCGCTACCAAGACGGATCCGATCTACCGCAAGCTCGCACTGCAGCAGCTAAGTTCCCTTACCGAGCAATGCAGACGACTCGCCGATGATTCGATTGGATTCCCATCCACAGAGAGCTGGCGAGTCGTTTACGAAGAGTTGTTGCGGAGTCCTGGTTTGCATCATTACCGCAGTGTGGCCCACATCGAATCGGCGCACTATTGGCAAGAGGGACCTGGCCAGCAGAGCACATTGCTAAACTTAGAGTTGCACGATGCGGGCATCATCAACATCGAGCGAATCGCGATTATTGCCGATCATCTGTGGCGCGACGGTGAGACATTTCCAGTGGAGCCCGTACATGCGTGGCTAGACCAACAATACCGGCACGGTATCTGGCTCAGGTTAGTTCGAGAATCTCAGCTAGCTGGTGAAACTGACTTAGTTTTTGATTTTGGGATATACGGTACGCGAGCCGTTGGAACGCAGTTGGCGGACATGACTGGGCGAACTATTCGTTTTGATCTCAGCTTTGATTTCGAGAAGGTCAAAAGGGCTGAGGAGGTTTGGAAGCGGCTACAAGTTTTTTCCACTTCTTATTCCGATCTGCTGGATCGTATTGCGTGATCGCTTTATGATCGAGTGAGTTGTCGAGATTTTCTTTTAAGGTTCTTTAACCTTGCGAGACGTGTTGTACTTGGATACGGCACGGCTTGGCCGAATGTCACCTCGAGCATGCCGTGCCTCGATCGATTTTGCTCGTCTTGCCTGTGAGCACGGTTCGACCCTGTACTCAGATGACTTCTTTCGCTTCGGCA
>JBGSJT010000771.1:0-33883 GCA_041741715.1 Pirellulaceae bacterium
GTTACAACTCCTGCGAACCACGTCTTTGCTGATGGTGCTGACCAATCGATCGCCGACACGACAGTTGTTGATGTGGCCGGTAATGTTTCCAATTTGGCGGGTGCCTTCAGCGATATCAAGCAGGACACGGTTGCACCGGTGTTGTCAGCGACAATCAATGCACCGGCTGGCACGGGTTGGTACAACATTGCGACTGGGCCAGCGACGGTTACGTACTTGGCATCGGATGTCGGCAGCTCCGGTGTTACAACTCCTGCCAACCACGTCTTCGCCGATGGTGCAGACCAATCGATTGCCGACACGACGGTTGTTGACGTGGCAGGTAATGTTTCCAATGCTGCGGGTGCCTTCAACGATATCAAGCAGGACACTGGCGCACCGGTGTTGTCAGCGACGATCAATGCACCGGCTGGCACGGGTTGGTACAACATTGCGACTGGGCCAGCGACGGTTTACTACTTGGCAGCGGATGTTGGCGGATCGGGTGTTACAACTCCTGCGAACCACGTTTTCGCCGATGGTGCGGACCAATCGATTGCCGACACGACAGTTGTTGACGTGGCCGGTAATGTTTCCAATGCTGCGGGTGCCTTCAACGATATCAAGCAGGACACAGTTGCACCGGTGTTGTCAGCGACAATCAATGCACCGGCTGGCACGGGTTGGTACAACTTTGCGACTGGGCCAGCGACGGTTACTTACTTGGCAACGGATGTTGACGGCTCCGGTGTAACAACTCCCGCGAACCACGTCTTTACTGATGGTGCTGACCAATCGATCGCTACCATTACAGTTCTTGACGTGGCAGGCAATGTTTCCAATTCGGCGGGCGCCTTCAACGGCATCAACCAAGACACAGTTGCACCTGTGCTGTCGGCGACAATCAATGCTCCGGCTGGAACCGGTTGGTACAACATCAGCACAGGTGCAGCAACGGTTACGTACTTGGCAACGGATGTTGGCGGATCGGGTGTCATGGCTCCTCCGAACCACGTTTTCGCCGATGGTGCGGACCAATCGATTGCCGACACGACAGTTGTTGACGTGGCAGGCAATGTTTCCAATACTGCGGGTGGCTTCGGTGATATCAACCAAGACACGGGCGCGCCAGTGCTGGGCATGCTCGCGGCAAACTCGGTGAACGAGAACGGTATCGTGCATCTGACTGGTGCCTACACCGATGATGGGCTCAGCTCCCATAGCTTGACGATTCACTGGGGTGAAGGTGCGCCCCAAACCGTTATGGTAAGTGGCGGGGCGTTTAACATAACCCACCAATATTTGGACGATAACCCGACCAATTCGGCCAGCGACTTGTACACGATTAGTGTGACGTTGACAGACCTCAGTTCGGGCAGCTCGACTGGTAGCACCACAACGACCATCAGCAATGTTCCACCAGTGTTTGTGGGTGCGATCTCGGGCGCGGTGACTGCGGTACCTGGTCAAACGGTGAGCTATAGTGCGGCCTTCTCGGATGTGGGGAAATGGGATAGCCATACGGTCCTGATCAACTGGGGTGATGGACAGATTACTTCCGGCACGGTGACGGAGACAATCGGTACCGGGGTGGGGACGGTCTCGGGTAGCCATAGCTACTCGGGACATGGTACGTATGCAATCACGTTTACGCTGAAGGACGACGATCTAGGGAGCGTTTCTAAGAGCTTGAGCCTGGCTGCGCATCAATCAATCTTCGTACTGCATGGAACGGCGGCAGGCGCGCTGTCTGTTTCGGGTAATGGCACACTCAACGTAGCGGGCGTCGTGGTCGTCGACTCCAGTAGTAGTACCGCGCTGACGGCTAAGGGCAATGCGAAGTTAACGGCGGCTAGCTTCAGCGTGGTGGGTGGAATCAAGACGACCGGGAACGCGCAAGTCAATGGACCAGTCACGCATGTGTTTGTTCCTGATCCGCTTGCCGGCATAGCGACTCCGGCACTCGGAACAGTTCAGGCGGCGGTCAGCGTTACCGGGAATTCTTCACGGATTCTCAATCCTGGAACCTACAGCAGCATCAGCGTCTCTGGCAATGGCAGTCTGACTCTCAACCCCGGTGTGTACATCCTGGCGGGAGGTGGATTCAGCGTCAGCGGCAATGGAGTTGTCTTCGGTAATGGAGTTACCATAGTCAATCGGGCCAGCGCGAGCGGAAGCACTGGTTCGATCAGCCTCACTGGCAATGGCAGTTTCTCATTGACACCCACGACCAGTGGACCACTGGCGGGGATCGTGATTTTCCAGCCCGAGGACAATACCAAATCGCTGACCATCAGCGGCAATGCTGCCTCTGGAATCAACGGCACGATCTACGCTCCCAAGTCGCAGGCCAACGTCACCGGTAACGGCAGCTTTACTCAAACTCTGATCGTCGATCGTCTGACTTTCAGTGGCAACGGTAGCAATCTCAATGCGGCAGCAGTGGCTTCACCGGTTGCTCCTAACGAGAAATCAGTTAGCCAGATTTCGGCGGGCGTACTGTGGGTAGGTGTGGAGTACGGCGAGAACACAGCTACGACGCTCGAGCAAGATGCGCGGCTCAGAGAGGCTGTAGCTTCACTCAATGCTGCGTTGGGAAGCTATGGAGTTGTTTTGGCAGTGGCTCCGGCTGGTGTTGATAACGCGGACATTCGCATCCATGTGGGCGAGTTCAGCCCGGCTGGCGGTGCAGACCAAGGAGTACTGGGCTTCACTAATGAGCGCGACGTGTTCATTGTCTCCGGATGGAATTGGTTTACGGGTTCCAAAGCGGAAGACATTGGCACGGACCAATACGATTACTTGTCGGTGCTGACGCACGAGTTGGGTCATGCCATTGGACTGGAGCACAGCAGCGATGACGGTTCGGTCATGAATCCGTCCCTGTCGTCCGGAGCGGTACGACGCGGCCTGACGACAATGGACCACGATCACTTGGCCATCTTCGATGAAGGTGCGGCGCAGGACGAAAGGGGCGATTCGCGGTTGGATTTCCTGGATGCGGTGTGGGCCTACCCAATCGACGCGGACTCAGGTGTTTCGCCTTGGTCCGGTGGTGACATTCGCGTATCGACCAAGGGAGTCGCCGAAGAGTTACGAGCTCATGAGCTCTTGTTTGCCAGGCTCGACATTCCCATCGCCAAGTCGACATCCAGGCCGGAAGCGCGCACTTCAGTCATGAAAGCCAAATCCATGTTTGATGCGAAGCAGAGCTCCGACGACGGCGTCTGGTCGCCGGAGGAACTCATCGAAAGGATTGCCAGTTATCGATTGCTATCGAGGTAGCGAGACAGAATGCGGGCTGACCCGAATGCAGCCAGATTTCTTACTTGTGGGCGGTTTGGTGACGAGTTGTTCGTGGAAAATATGACACTTCTCGCTGATCGCCGGTACAAAGTTGATTTCACCCTCCCGCGCGTTAGAGAAAACGAGGAAATCGACGAGTTCGCGGGAGGGTCGGCAAGCGAGTAATGCGAGCTTTCCGGGGAGGGAAAACTCTTGTTTGCCCTCCCCGCTAGGTTCGTAGAACTCACCTAGCGACCCTCCCCCGAAAACATGCACTTTTGATAGCGAGCTCGGGCGTGCGGGAGGGTAGAAAACCCTATTAGTACCGGCGTTCGGCGAGAAGTGACGAAAATATTCGGAATTTGCCAACCTTTTTCTTTGACGATTACGCATTGAAGATCAGGGCCCATATCAGATCGACGCGCCTGCGAGCGGGTCCGTTGCCGGGGGGCTCAACGCACGAACCCACTCGCAGGCGCGTCGAGCTGATATTGAAACTGATATGGGGATCAACGCGGACCCACTCGCTGCCGCGTCGAGCTGATATTGAACAACAAACAAAGGGGAACTCGCTGATGAATCTAGATTTTAACATGCTACGGGTCTGGACAACTGACGACACAAAACAAGAGAGGCGGCGGCCTCCGGCGCTTGGTCGAGGGTTTACGCTGGTGGAATTGCTAGTCGTCATTGCGATCATCGGCGTGTTGGTGGGACTGCTGCTGCCAGCCGTACAAGCGGCGCGCGAGGCGGCGCGACGCATGCAATGCTCTAATAATTGCAAGCAGGTTGGGCTGGCGCTACACAATTACGAAAGTGCGCTGCGACGGTTCCCTCCCGGCATGCGGTTTATCAACGGTGGAACTCCCATCGACGCCGTGGGTACCGCTTGGGTTTCGCTTCTCCCGTTTCTTGAACAAAGCAACGCGGCCAATACCATCAGCTCATCGATACCTTGGTATTTGCAAAACTCAGCGGCGGCGCAAATCATCGAAGCGGTCTACTTGTGTCCAAGCGATACGCTGGAACCTATTCACAGCTATCCCTTCATCGGTGCCCTGGGACTCCCTGTTGGCGACAAATTTGCGACTTGTTCCTACGGAATGAATCTGGGTGTTAACGACGCGATTTCATTTTCACCTGGGTTTCGGCCACGTCCGGTTACGGCATTCTCAGGCGTTTTCGCTTTTCACTCCGCCACTCAAATTGGTCATATTACAGATGGGACAAGCAATACGTTCGCGGTGGGGGAAGCCGCATCGGGATTCGATATGTGCGAAGGGATTGGCTGCAAGACTCCCATGGCGAATATTCCGACGGGAGAAAAAAAATCAGCGCATGGATGGCTAGTGGGTGGCGCCAATCCGTCGTCGCTGTTCGCGGGAGGTTTCCGCTATAGCGGTGGATTCGCCAGTTCGGTGGAACAGATCAACAAGTCTCCCGTTACCGATTCGTTCTACGATGTCGCGAAGATCAACAACAACACTCCGAGCTGGCAAGGAGGACCTCACCGAGCACCCAACTTCCGCAGCTTTCACACGGGCGGAGCCAACTTTGCTTTCTGCGACGGGAGCGTTCAATACTTGAGTCAAAGTATCGACCTCCCCACGTTTCAAGCACTTTCAACCATCCAAGGAGGCGAAGTTGTGTCAATTCCCTAATTGGACAGTCGCCACTTTAGCGAGATTCGGCGGCAATATCAGCTCGACGCGCCAGCGAGTGGGTCGCCTGTTCGATCGTCGTATGCAGTCCGGAAACGCACTGTCCGGCGACCCACTCGCTGGCGCGTCGAGCTGATATTGAAAGTAACACGGACCCACTCGCTGGCGCGTCGAGCTGATATTGGGACCTAAAGTGGCGCTGTAAAACTAAAAGCTGGTTCACCCGCGACGCATGATCGCGAGGGACCACCCGTGGGTAGCTGCTTCAAAATGTTTGTACCGATCTCTCAACTGCGTATAAAATGAAACGACGTTTCCATGACGCTCCAAGTGACACTGACTAGAGACTATGATGACGCGGCCACCGAAGTCGGTTCGCTCGTTGACATAGCGATAACCGAAAGTTCAGATTTAATCAACGGTCGGTTTCGCCTACTTCGCGAACTGGGCCGCGGAGGGATGGCGATCGTTCATCTAGCGGAAGAAATGAGCAGTGGCAAGCGATTCGCGCTCAAGATGATGAGCACGCGACTTGCAGGCTCCGCCAAACAAAGATTCACACGCGAATTTAGCACGATCGCATCGCTAAAACATCCCTGCTTGATCGAGGTGTTCGAATACGGCGAGTCGACAAGTGGTCCGTTCTTCGTCATGGAGCTGTTCTCGGGCAAGCCAGCCACGGACATGATCGGTGCGCCGCTCCCGCACATCTTGGAAGCGATCTACAAACTATGCGAAGCGGTCGATTTCGTTCACAGCAAGCGCATCATTCATCGCGATATCAAGCCTGCCAACATTCTCGTGCAACCCAACTTGGACGGCAGTGGGTTCGACATCCGGCTCTCTGATTTCGGATTGGCCAAATTCGCCAACTCTTCCTCTTCGCTGTCGGGGGATGTCAATTTCCTGGGGACTATTGCGTATTGTGCCCCAGAGCAGATCATGCGTGAGGAGCTCGATCATCGTGCCGACATCTACTCGCTCGGTCTGGTAGTCTTCGAACTGTTGACGGGCCGTCACGCATTTCAGGAGTTTCGCAAGGACGCTCAGGCGCTGATCTCCAAGCAATTGACGGTGGTCCCCAGCAGCCTGCGTCAATACAACCGAAACATCTCCGTTGATTTGGAACGGACAATCCTGAAAATGTTAGCCAAGGAGCAGACGGACCGCCCCGATTCGACCTTCGAGCTACGACAGATAGTTGCAACCGAACTCGGCTGGTCCAACAGTGAAGTATCGAGCACTAATGCGTTCCACACGGGCAATCTGATCGCGCACTTCATAGCGCGTGAAAATGAGCTGAAGCGACTCGAAGATTTCCTGCTCCGCGTCTTGCAACCGACCGCAGCGCGTCCTCGTGACGATAATGCCCCCGGCCAGCAACCGACGATTATGTTCGTGGCGGGTGAAGCGGGCATTGGGAAGACCAGCCTGATCAAGCGCGGTGCGCGCGCCGCATTTGTTGGCGGAGCCAAAATCTATGATGGCAGATGTTTCGATGGTAACCTCGCTCCGTTTCAACCCTTCCTGGAAATTGTCAAACAAATCTTATCGGAACAAGAAAAGTGTCGACGCCGCGCGGCCAATGCCAAAGTCGAAGACGTGCTCGCCTCCACCACTTTTTTGCAAGCGGGAAACTCGACTATCTCCGTGGATAGTGTAATTGAAGAGTACGCCATCGATCTGCTGCGCTGTGGAGCAGACTTAAAAACCCTGTTGGCCAACAAGCTCCCTCCGGATCTACATGAAGTCCCTCGCGACACGGAATATGTCTTTCGTTCATTGGCCAATTTCTTCGTGGAGCTCAGTAAGGTTCAGCCCAGTTTGCTGTTTCTGGACGACGTGCATTGGGCCGACAAAAGTTCGGTGAGCCTGCTGCGGCATATAGCCTCCCGGACAGTTATCGCCCGCCAGGACGCGCAAGCCAGCGGCGGTCCACCTCCACAATTGGCTATCTTGTGTTCGACGCGCAACACTTCTGAATATTCGAAGACCGTGGCCTTTGTCGACAAGCTCTGCGAGGCTGACTTGGCTCATAAGTTGATTCTTGAGCCCCTCGCGCCTCGTGGTGTCCAGCAATTGATCGCCAGCCAGTTGAGTGCACGGTGCGATGAAATCGATGACAGCCTGTGTATGAGACTAGCCACCGAATGCTTGGGAAATCCCTTTTACATTTGCCAAACGATTCGCGAGTGGAAACTCAGTCAACGCGTGGTCTTTGACGGACAGTCTTGGAAGTTGTCTGCGGACTCGGCGACCCATGGGGAAGCATTACCCGAATCGGTTCGGGATGCACTGAGGTCCCGCCTTCGCAAACTACCTGATGGGACCGCCAAGACGTTGTCGATCGCGGCGGCGATTGGTTTCGTCGTGGATGTCGATTTGCTTCAATCACTCGTCAGAGCGAATAGTGATTTTGAGTTTTTCGACAATATCGACGAATTGATCGGACGGGAGATCTTAAGAGAAACCGGCAAATCGCGGGTGCTGGCCTTTGCCCATGATTTGCTGCGTGAAGCGGCGCTATCGAACCTCTCCGCCACTCGACGTCAAGGCATCCATCAGGCGATCGGTGACGCGTTGGAAAAACGGCGCGCGGCAGGTCAGAATATCACGTACGCCTCACTAGCGGAGCATTACTTGGCAGCGCATTGCAATGAGAAGGCCTTCCACTATTTGCTGCAAGCCGGCCGTGATGCGACGGAAACATTCGCTCATGTCGATGCCATTCTACTTCTCGAACGCGCGCAAAGTGTCATCCCAAGCAACGCTTCGAAAGGGGATCAATTCGCGCTCCACGACTGCCTGGGAAGAAGCTACAACGCGCAAGATCGCTTCGATGATAGCCAACGCGAGTTTCAATTGGCGCTGGCTGCGGCTGACAATGACATTGACCAAGCGAAAGCTCACTATGGCTTGGGGAAATGCCATTTGCGCGTGGCTAAGATCGAACAGGGGCGGATTCACTTTGAAAAAGCTCTGGCATTGGTTGGCGAGCCGCAACCGAAATCAACGCTGGGAACCATCCTCGGGATGTGTATTTCAGGGACCAATTTTCAGCTTGTCCCTAAATGGTTTCGTCGGAGACGGAGATCGGAACTTGACGAACAACGGCGAAGTTTGGCATCGGAGATCTATTTTTCGCACTGCATGATCGTCGTTCAAATCGATCTCTTTGCGTATTTGTATAGTTCCATTCGCAACGCGTTACTAGCCAAGTATTCTGATAACTCGGACGCGATTGCAATGGCCTATTCCAAGTATGGATTCAATCTCTCGTTGTGCGGGGCCGTAGGGCAGATTCTCAGCGGTCCGTACGTCCGAGAAGCCAAGAGGCGCATAGGCCAATGCACATCTCTATTTGTCACGGCAGTCACGCAGCAAAATATTGGGAGCGTGGTCTACTTTACCGGAGATCTTGACGCGGCGGAGAAGTATTTCATTGAATTGCAACCTGAACTCGAAAAGACGAAGGACTGGCACGTGGGCCTGAATTATCACATGCGGCGGCACATCGCTTCGCAACGCGGAGACGCATTGGAAATTGAAAAGTGGGCCCGACGGGAGTTTGAATTCGGCCTCAAGATCAAGGACTCTTACTTTCAAGGTTTCGCCCTATTCGGCTTGGCGGACGGACTCTCCCGTAGCGGCCGATTCGAACAGGCCTTGGTTCATGCCCGCGAGTCGCTGGCTTTGATCAACAAGCTGCTAACGCGTGCGATTGCCTATCAGGAACTTGGCCGTGCGCAAATCCAAGCCTCCGACTACGCTGGCGCGGAAGTGACGCTGCGCGAGGGCTTGAAATTCCTACGTGCCGACATGTTCTACTTTGATTTCGCGATACAGAGTTTTTCCTTGTATCCCGAGGCGATTATCGGGACGCATTGGTTCCGTGGCCCGACGGGGAATGATCTTCGAAAGCGCCGTCAAGCTGCCTGGGCAGCGATGACGGCACGTTTTTGGTCATGGTCCTTTCCCAACATGCGCGCCCACACCTTACGCGTCTCGGGCCGCGTCGCCGCCGCCTGTGGCAAGACGCGACAAGCCGTACGGTACTTCGACCAGGCCATGATCGCGGCTACTAAGTATGGCAACCGTGGCGAGTACGCTCGTGCGCTGATCGACAAGTCGTTGCTGGTGGACGGGGATGTCGCCAATTCACTTCGCTCTGAGGGTTTAGCGATCTTGCAAGCACACCATACGGTTTTGCCCGATGCCGAACTCGAGCACTTCAGCTCGTGAAATGACGATCGGTCAACTTCACCGCTTTTGCACCTTGCCTGAGTTTGGCGAATGGCGACTTAGTCATGCTGGCCATGGAGTGGTGGGGATTTCGTTTTAGGAAGTTCAGGAGATAGAGGTTTTCATGCGTAATTATCTTTTTCTGACAGGGGCCACTGGATTAATCGCGCGGTTCTTACTTCGCGAGTTCTTGCAAAGTGGCGTTCCACTAGCCGTGTTGGTACGTCCCCAGGGCGGACGTTCGGGTGGAGCGCGACTAGCGGAGATTATGGCGGAGTTGGAACATGACGTAGGTAAGAAACTTCCACAGCCAGTCTGCTTTGAAGGAAACATCTCAGCCCCCAACTTGGGACTCGGGTTTGACGAGCAGCGCTGGTTGCGAAGCCACTGTAGTCGCGCACTTCACAACGCGGCCAGCGTAAAATTCGACGGTGCTGATCCTGACCACTAACCTTGGCTGAGCAACGTACGGGGGACACGGGAATTCTTGCGGTTATTAGAGCAAGTTGAGATCACCGAGTTGCATTGGGTCTCTACGGCTTACGTGTGTGGCAGCCGACAAGAATTGGTGCAAGAAGCGGAGCTGGATTGCGGTCATTATCGTCAATCCATTTTACTGGGTGTGGATGATGAATGTCTCTTGGGCGCGCCTCACAAAATGCTGTGTGGCAAGGTGGTCGATTTGTGGATGCCCAACGCAGTCATCGTCGACAAGGGGGGGGTACAGCTACCTCTGGCCAGGCCAACCCTTGGAAATTGGCCGCATGCTGGAAATAGGCGAGTCCAGGGCCACGCTAGTTGGTGTATGCGAATCGAGCCCGCCATTTCAAACATTGCCAGTTCTAATTCACCAACCGAGCCTACTTGTTTGTGACGAGCCGACGGCTGCCTTGGACGCCGCCACTGGTCAGAAGGTAATGCAATTGCTCCAGGAGACGGTCGTGCAGCCACAACGCACGGTAATCGTAGTTACACACGACAATCGCATTCTGCCGTTCGCCCAGCGCATTATCGAAATGGACGATGGGCGCATCGTTGGAGAGCGCACCGCACGAGGCACGGGCTTGGCTCATGCGAGCGAAAGAGAACTATGATGGGAAGTTCCTGCTTCCCATGATTGCGTTGGGAATGGCCAGCTACGCTGCCTATTACATAGTTGGCACGCATCCGTCCACACAACCTCCCTTTCTGCCCGCCCCGCCGGTCGAATCACCTTTTGCACTAACCGTCTGCGGTATCGGAGTCGTTGAGTCGGCAACGGACAATATCTCGATTGGTGCCGCATTGCCAGGCAAAGTACGTGAAGTGCAAGTTACCGTTGGCCAGCGGGTTCAAGTCGGCGAAGTGCTCATTCGATTGGACGATCGTGAGCCTCAGGCACGTTTAAAGGCTCGTCAAGCTGCCTTGGACGTTGCAGAAAAACGACTAGCGCGATTGGAACAACTCCCGCGCGAGGAAGAATTGCCAGCGAAATTGGAGCGAATCCAGGAATGCAAGGCGCATCTGGAATTTCAAATCATTCACTTCCAGCGCGTTTGATTGCTGCACTTGCAGTCGGCGGTAGCCGAGGATGAGTTTGAATCCGCGAGGCTCTCACTACGTGTGGCCGAGGCGCAGTTGGCGACCGCCCAGGCTGAATATGACGTATTGAAATCGGGAACGTGGCGGCCTGATCTTGAATTAGCACTCGCCGAAGTCGCGCTGGCCCGCGCGGAATTGGGGCAGGTGCAATGCGATATCGACCGCTTGACGATTCGCGCGCCCATCGACGGACAAATACTGCAGATGAACGCTCGAATTGGCGAGTACGTGTCGACCCCTTCCGTCGTCCCTTTGCTATTGTTGGGCCAAACGGATCAACTTCGCGTACGTGCTGAGTTTGATGACCAAGACATCGATCGTCTGCGCTTTGAAGCGCGTGCTATCGCTGTCGTTCGCGGTCGATCGAGACGACCTGTCACGCTGACCATTGCTTACATTGAGCCCTCTGTTATTCCCAAAAGCGATCTCACTGGTGGTTTTAGTTTTCGAGTAGATACTAGAGTGCTACAAGTTGTCTATCGAGTTCCTGAAGTAGATGAAAGTCTGTTTGTGGGACAAGAACTTGACGTGTTCATCGAAGCGGTCTGGTAAGCGAGTCCACTCCCTTAAAGGACTTATTTTTTAGTCCCAGCCGATTTGATATTGTTGCGATTGTTGCAATCCAAAGAACGGTGATTTGCCGATGTCCAATATAACCTACAATTTGAATCGCCTTGGTACTGGAGATCCAGCCGCCATAGAGGAGTTATTGCCGTTGGTCTATAACGAATTACCAAAACTGACGGCGGTCAAAATGGCCCAGGCTTTGGGGATTTCCCTCTCCACCACCAAGAGCGATTGGACCTACGCCAAGACTTGGCTCTGCGGTCAATTGCGCGATGCGATTGAACGAGACTAAGGTTCGTCTCGACGCGCTCTGTTTGGTTGAAGTTTTGATGTGATTGCCTTCGCGCTGATACTGGAGCCAGTAACAGTCGACAGCAAAGAGCAAACGTGGGCCGTAACAAGCGACGCGCGCAGTTACCGCCTACTTGGCTTGCCACTGGTCGTGTGGCTGTAGAACTTGTTTCGGACCATCCCCTTGTAACCATTGCTTGGCGGCGGGATCGTTTTTCAAGTATGTATCCCAAAAAGCAGTGCTGAGCGCGAGGATGACGCGATGGTGATTGGGATTGCGACTGCCAGTTTCACCGGGTAGCGCTCGCTCGGTGAATGCGGAATGTTCGGCGCCGTTCAGCACGATTTGATACTTGTCACCGGCGGGCAACGCGGGATAGACCTCGGTCCGCGACTCGGGCGTTTGATTGCCGATCGGCGAAGAGTCCAAGGTACCAGTCATCAGTACCCAGGGAAGATGGACTTTTCCAAATGACTTCTCGGGCGAGCCGTTCTTGGGAACACTTGGACTCATGATCACCGCCGCCTTGATTCTGGCATCGGTCAATCGAGTTCCAATCAGCGGTGCTGATTGTCCGGCGACGGCTTGCGTCGTTTGTGCTCCAAAGGAATGGCCTGACATGCCCACGTACGCGAGGTCCATCCGACCAAATAATTCGTGAGCGGACTGCTCATTCCACTTCGTCAATTGATCCAATAGAACCGGTACATCTTGCACACGCAGTTTGTAATTCTCAAGGGAGGCGGCTTGCTGTAGGGCACCCATTCGCTGCCGTAGAGGTTGGTCGCGCCATACGGAATCGTCGCTGCCGGGATGTTGTAAGAAGACAGCCACGTAGCCGCGGGCTGCCCAATGCTCGCCAAGAAATGCGGAGCCTTCGCGGCTACCACCCAGTCCGTGGCTAAAGATCACCAGCGGCACTTTTGTCCTTTCCGTCGGCAAGTAGACGCGGATTGGCAATTGCCGTTTTCGCGCCGCATCATCGACGTCCAAATCGATTGCTTGGATTTTCGCTTGCGAGCCAACCGGCGACAACGGATCGTACTCTGCCGCTGGCAAGCTGGAAGATGACAATATGGCTATCAGCATCAAGGTGGAAAGACTTTTTATGGGAAGCATGGATTTCCTTTCGAAGTATCCCAAGGATGAATGTGGTCAGGGAGTAGGTCCGCGACCCACTCGCTGGCGCGTCGAGCTGATATTGAAAGTGTCTTTAGGGAAAATCACTTACCGATCTGGGATTGTAAATCGGCGGCGTGATAGATTTTCTCCAAGGCTTCGAGCACGGCGGCGATGTGGACGGCGACGGCTCGCCCCTGCTCTTCACTGTGATAAAAGTCAGCGGTTAGGCTCTGGATGTTCCCATCGAATATCACGCCAACCAATCGAGCTTGGCGATCGATGACTGGTGAACCAGAATTGCCACCAATGATGTCAGCAGTACAGACGAAATTCAGTGGTGTGGTGGCATTTAGCTTATCTCGAGCGGACTGCCAACTATCAGGGAGTGTCCAATCCTTTTGCTCGTTGTGGGCAGTTGCGTGATCAAACGCACCGACCATCGTGGTGCGCGGGGGTATGAATTGGCCATCCTCGTCGTAGCCCATTACCAAACCAAAGGCGAGCCGCAATGTGAAGGTGGCGTCGGGATAGACCGATTCTCCTTCGGCGGCAAATTTCAATTCGGTGATCTTGGAGTAGGCTTGTCGCTCGCGTTCATCGAGCTCTTCAGTTAACTGTCGCAATTGCCGATACTCGGTCTCGAGCGTTTTGGCGAGGGCGATCAATGGATCTTGACTGGCGGCGATGCCAGCGGCTCCGGCGGAGGCTAATTGGCGGCGGGCTTCAACGGTAAACAATTTGGTGCCAGCGATCAACTCGGCGGCGCGCTCGCGGGGCCCTTTACCAGCGAGCACTTGTTTCACTAGTTCATCGTCACCGCCGCGAGTTTCGATAAATCGGGACAATTCGTCGGCTAATTGCAAACGTTCCAAGTCCTCATATAACGGCGCAGGTGAGAAAAGACTTTGCTCGAGCGATTGGCGATTTGAATCGCGATACTCGCGCAAACGTTGTTCGCTCGGTTTGGCATCCTCTGCGGACATCAACACCAACTCTTCGGCGAGGCTATAGAGCTGGCTGCGGAGCGTGCCGGTGCGGTCTTGCAAGGCGATGCGAGCCTGTTGCGCTTCGGCGATTGTTTCCCACGGTTGTTGGCTGGCCGATGAGGATTTGAGCTGTTTTTCGGCGGCGCGCTTATCGACTAGAAAGTTCGGGGCTTGTAGTCCGCCCAACATGCCGGTGTAGGCCTTGCGCGAGTTCTGAATACCGAATAGTTCATCTTGCCCGCGTCGTGCTTGCTCGGGACCGCCGAGTGCGTATTGTTGCAGCAAGATTTCTTTGCGGCGTAACAGATCGAGCACGCGGGGCATGCGGTGATCGCGCTGATAAACAAGTGCGTCGGTGGTCAGAATGCGTTGCGTGCGACCGGGATTGCCACTGACGAAGACGAGCTCGTCGGCTTGCGCACCGGCTGGATTGACTTCTAAGAAATGCTCGATCTTAGCGGGTTGACCGTTTTCGTAGACGCGAAAAATAGTAACGTCCAGGCAATAACGAGGATATTCAAAATTGTCAGCATCGCCACCAAAGAAAGCAATTTTGGATTCTGGTGCCCAGACCAAGCGGACGTCGGTGTATTTCTTGTAGCGATAGAGGTGATATCGTCCACCACCATAGAGTGTCACCACGTCGCTGCGGAGACCAGTAGCGGTGGTCGACTGTTGTTCTAGGTTGGCCATCGCCGCTTGTCGAGCCTTTGAGGCGGCCGTGGCATCCATGTCTGCCTTGACTGCCGCATTGACTTGCTCGGTCACATCCTCGATCGAGACCAATTGATTGAGTTCGAGGTCGGGGGCCTGCAATTCATCGGCAAGTGTCTGGGCGTAGTAACCTTGACTGGCCAAATCTCGCTGGTCGGTGGAAAGTTTGTAGAGCGTATCGGCGGCGACATGGTGGTTGGTCAGCACCAGTCCATTACTGGAAATGAATGAGGCTGAGCCACCCGAGTTGAAGCGCACGCTCGAGAGCATCACGTGCTCGGCCCAATCGTCAGTGATCTCGAAATCATGTTGTTGTTTGAGTTGGGCTGCAGGCAGTGCGTTGAATAGCCACATCCCTTCATCTGCCCTGAGGCTGCTATCGAGCGGAGTTTGAATGAACATAGAAAGTATGGTGAGGTGAGCTATAAATCGTCGCATGATGTGTGTGTCTCCAAGTTGAGTAGGGTTCAACTTTTATAGTTTAAACTTTTTTCGTGCGGTAATGACATGGGGGTGAGCATTTCTGAATTGGCTGCACAGTTAGTTGGTGATGGTATGTTGGATCTGAAAATGTTGCGTCGAGTGCTTCATATGTTTGCCGCACATCTTTTTGTCGGAAAATACGATAGGCTGTGTTGGGAGTGACCGTTTTCGTCAATCTGGCTAAGCGTCGTTCGGGCAATAACAGTCGTAGCTACGTTCATCAGAATGTAGACTCCCTGCGGTCTGGCGACCGCAGTTACGCTTAAGATCCGACGCTTATTTCCCGCTCGATGTTAAGAAGTGGCTGTACCCAAAACGCGGTCGACAAAAAAATGTGCGGCAAAAAGATATAGTAGGGACTGCTTTTTCGCTCGATTCTACAAGTCGAGTCTCAACCAAACACACTTACCCTGAAACGAGCGATGGCCAATCGACTAGCTCGTGTCCAGCCCTGACTTGCGACAGCATGCCAGGAATCCCGTTGATTGGTTTGCGTGGTGTGACGAAGTTGGTCGGTGCGCGCAAGGCCCAGGATGGGATGGTAACATTGTTTGTCTGTCAACGCTCTAGCTGTCAACAGCCGATAGTTGGCAAGAGGTAGATAGAGCGTTGGACCGGCGGAGCGATCCACGACATTGATTGAATGATTGCTACTTACTGGAAACTACAAGCGATGAAAGAACCACCAATCGTTCAATCTGGATCTCCCGCGCGGGTTCAGGCGGTACGACCACCGCCGCGTTCCCAGTGGTCACAGCTGCTTGAGAGTCGCGCCGCCATGTTGGGGATGTTATTTTGTGTGACCGGCTTTCTGGGAATCCCATTCTTATGGATGAGCAGCAAGTTTTCGCGAACAGAGAAGATGGTGTGGTCGATCGTGGTCACGATTTATACGCTGCTGTTATTAGCTGGGGCCACAGCCATCTGTTGGTGGAGCTACAACCAAATCACACAGGCGTTGCGGTAGAAAGTGGACCCACGCCAGCTTGACTTGCGGGTGAATCAGTTTTGGTGTTAGCTGTGTTCTGCTAAGGCGAGCGGCAGAAATAACTGTCGTAGCTACGTTCGCCAGAACGTCGACTCCCTGCGGTCTGGCGACCGCAGCTACGGTAAGTCACGACACCCCACTAAGGAATGCGACCCACTAGGCGGCACGGCGGCGTTGGTTGGACGAGAGTTGTGATTGGCCGTCATAAACGCGTAGAGCCGCCTTATCGGCTGAGCTGTTTAGTTGCTGTTTGGCGTGATTGAGACGCAATTGAGTTCTGCGGATCGTGCTGGCATCGCGCAGGCCGGCTGACCAAGCGGTAGCGGACAAGAAGCGACCTTTCAACATGTCGCTAACCCAACTCCTCAATGACGGGAGCAGGCCTGCTGTGGCTGCGCCGTGAGCGACGAACAGACTGGACAACTGCGACAGGGCCGTGGTCGACATTTTTCTGGAACGTCTAACAGTGCTGGTCACGTGCGCGTCGGAATCAAATTGACACTCCAGCCCAAGGGCATGCAGCGCGAGTGCAAATTCGATGTCCCCCACGCTTTCATCCAGCGCGTCGTTCCAGCCCCCTAAGGACAACAGCGTTTTGCGACGGTAGAAGCCGCAAGCCAACACGGGGCCAATGCACGCTTCATTCTCGCGAGATGATTCAATGCGACCTGTTTGGGCGGCCGCAGTGCGACGCAGAAGTCGGGCATCGATGCCGCACGAAAACTTCTGGCGCTGTGAGTCGTCGACGCGCACTGCCACAGCGGCTAGGTCCGAACTGAGCAGGGTTTCTAGCGGCGAGTCACTCCAACCGGGCGTAACCCGCACACCGTCCAGCAGTACACAGACGGCTGGGGAGCAGGCGGCCATAATCCCGGCGTTAAGCAACTGTAGCGTATTGGTACGCGGGTCCTCCTCCACGAAGATAACTTCGTCTTCTAGGTGGTAGGGGTTGCTATAGGAGCCGTTGTGGACGACGATCACTTCGCAATCGTCAGGACGGTTCTCAAGAAGAGAGAGGAGCGTCATTTCGAGTTGTGAATCGTGGCTGCGGTGCGGCACAATGATGGACAGGCGTGGCACAGATACTTTCCTCCCTGGGCTGGCAAAGCTGCTTCCCTGCAAAACTGTCACACTGTCAAATCGGATGGAAAGCTGGGAGAAAATCAACGAATCTGGGCTGTATTGGGTCAATCGCCCTGGGAGGCCTAGGAGCTCTAGGGCGGTGAGGAGAGTTGGCTCGTTCAGTTTTTGAAATATTTTAAAGAACCGTAGAACTTCCCTCTTGCGTTTGAGTCATAGTTGGCGCAAACTAAAATATGACTGGCGTGTTCGATCTGTCCAGTCGACTTTCCGGACGTCGTGATAACGCATCGCGACTGGCATGTTTCAGTCTCGTACTCAAAACCCTCTTGGCTGACTTAGGTGGTTTTGGGACGGGCGGACCCTGTAACGAAAAGGAGGTGATTGCGTGAGTAGTGTTTATACCAGCCATTGGGGTGCTTCCCCATAAGTAGCCGGCGGGCTGCTTTTGGCAGTCATCCCACCCTCGTGCAGATCACCGAAGCACGAGTATCGAAACGGCGGGCGTGGATTTCACCTTGTAATCCACGCCCGTTTTTTTATTGAGTTTAGGCAGGCCCCATGTACGCAGTGAACCTCAGGCACTAGCCGTGGGCTTCAAT
This sequence comes from Pirellulaceae bacterium, assembly GCA_041741715.1. GTDB lineage: Bacteria > Planctomycetota > Planctomycetia > Pirellulales > Pirellulaceae > Aureliella. The sequence continues at coordinate 17,583 of JBGSJT010000771.1, forward strand.
GTGCCGACCCCCCACGGCTAGCGACTGTGGTTCTCGATGAACTAACGGCCATTATTCCTCTGCGAAACGACTGCCGATTTTCTCGAGCAATAAGGTGGCGATCAAGGCCGCAATTGCTAGCAAGATGACAATGGGCAAGCTCGCGTGGCTGCCGGTCGGCCCTACATGCTGAAAGACTTGTTCCTTAAATGGCAACAACTCCGTCTCGGTGGTGACCTGTTGAAAGGGCCAGATTTTGTAGAGCGAGCCGAGCATGAGGCCGACCAGAAAAGCCATCGTGGAATCGTGGCGATGCGCCAACAGCCACTTCAGCACGTGACTGAAGGCGAGCAATCCGACTAAGCAGCCACTGACGAAAGCAACGATAATCACCACTCCACTGGCGGTGAATTCGCCGCGTGGCAGCCCCTTGATCAGCTCGGTAATGGGATGATAGAGTCCTAGCAACAGCAGCACAAACGCACCGCTGATACCAGGTAGGATCATCGCGCAAATCGCCACCGTGGCCGCCAGAAATGCAGTCAGTGGCGTCAGCGTGTTCTGATTGGGACTCATCAGGCAGATTTGCCAAGCGATCAGCGCGCCGACGCACAATAGTCCCAGGTTGGCGGCATTCCACTGTTTCAAGCGCTTGGAAACCAAGTAGCTAGAGCCGAGGATTAGGCCGCAAAACACGGCGTAGGTATAGGCCTGTTGATGCTCCAACAGATAGTGCATCAGCGACGCTAGCCCAACAATGCCGGTCGCAATCCCCAGGACCAAGCCGATTAGGAACCTCAGGTCCAGATATGCGGCCGCTTCGCGAAATCGCCGGCTGACAATCAAGCTCAATAGGTGCCCATCGACATGGCTGATGGCGGTAACCAAGCGTTGGTAGTGACCGAGGATGAGCGCCATTGTCCCCCCGGAAACTCCTGGCACAATATCGGCCGCCCCCATGCAGAGGCCGCGTCCCCAATTGGCAAGATCACCGGTAAAACCTGCACTTTTGTCACGCACGGAATATCTCGCATGGATGAAGTACAAGCCTGCGATAAAGCAGGCTGACGGAATGGCTGATGATAGTTGGTAGTAACCATACTTGGCTAGTGGCTAGTGGCTAGTGGCTAGTGGCTTAATTGATTTGCGAAGAAATTTACTACGAAAAGATAAACTGTGAACGATTACTTGGCTGCCCTGATCATCGGCGTTGTCGAAGGTCTGACTGAATTCCTACCGGTTAGTTCGACGGCCCACATTCGCATCACACAGGAGTTACTCGATCTGCCACTGGACGACAGCTATTGGAAGATGTTTGCGATTGTCATTCAACTGGGAGCGATCCTGTCGGTGCTAGTCTACTTCCGAGGTCGGATTGCCGGTTTTCTGAAAAGCTATCCTGGCGGGCAAGAGGGGAAGCACACGTGGTGGAATCATCCCTTGGCCTTGGTCGTGCTCAGTTTCGTCGTCACCGCGATACCCTGTTTACTGATGGACAAATTCATTGGCGACAATCTTGAGAGCCTTCCGATTATCGGTTGGGCGTTGATCGTCGGAGGCATAGTGATGTGGTGGGTCGACAAGACCTTTAGCGAAACAGCGACCACGCAGCGGATGGAGGAGATGACCTTTCGTCAAGCGATCGTGATTGGCTTTACGCAGATCTTTGCGGCGGCTTTCCCGGGTGTAAGTCGTTCGATGGCCACGATCGCAGGTGGACAAGTGATGGGGCTATCGCGAACGGCTGCCTTGGAATTCAGTTTTTTTCTGTCGATTCCAGTGATGTTTGCCGCCACCGGTTACAAGCTACTGCAATTTGTTCGCGATGCCGAGACCGCCGTCAGTACTCACCAATGGCAGGTGCTAGCAGTCGGTTTTGTCGTCAGCTTTTTTGTCGCTTGGATCGTCATCGCGTGGTTCATGGCGTGGGTCAGGCGGCATGGTTTTACCCCGTTTGCCATTTACCGAGTTGTAGCGGGCGGGCTGACTCTACTCTGGATCTATAATCGATAATCAAGATGGAATGTGATAGTCGCTGATCAGTTGCTTACGTTGCCGATCGGTTATTGCTTTGGCGTTACTGGTTAGGTTGAAGTTAGTGATAAACATTTGCGCAAAGCACTGACCGGCGGAGCGATCAGCGACTCAAAAAAACTATTCCACGGGCTGTTTGGCCATGAACTCTAGTGCTTTGTCACTGATGTCCTTGCGGCACCAGGAACCGGACCACCGCACCTTCTGTACGGCCGTGTAGGCGTTGAGCTTAGCTAGTGAAATCGAATCGCCCAGCGCGGTGACACCCAGTACGCGTCCACCATCGGTAACCACCGTCTCACCATCGAGTCGCGTGCCAGCATGAAAGACTTTGACGTCGGACATCTCGTCGGCGGCGTCGATACCGACGATCGGTCGACCTTTTTCGTAGTCACCGGGATAACCTTGGCTGGCCATGACCACGCAGATTGCCGGACGTGGATCCCACTCGGGAGGATCGATCTGATCGAGCGTTTGATCGACGACTGCTTCCAGTATGTCCACTAGGTCGCTCTTCAGTCGCATCAGCAGTGGTTGGCATTCAGGATCTCCAAAGCGACAGTTGTACTCGAGTACTTTGGGGCCTGTCTGGCAGAGCATCAGCCCCGCGTAGAGGACGCCACGAAAGGGTTTGCGATTGCGTTTCATGGTATGCACTGTCGGGACCAGCACATGCTCTTCGATCCAGGCCATGAGCGCGTCGTCTACCATCGGCGTGGGACAGTAGGCCCCCATGCCACCGGTGTTCGGGCCCGTGTCGCCATCAAAAGCGGGTTTGTGATCTTGGGCGGGTGGCAAGGGCAAGATGGTGCGACCATCGGTGATGGCCAACACGCTCGCCTCTTGACCCTCGAGTCGCTCCTCAATGATCATCTGCATGCCAGCCGCGCCGAACTCCCTGCGTCGCGAGATGCGATCGATAGCATCGAGCGCGTCATTGCGACGCTTGCAGACAATCACTCCCTTGCCAGCGGCCAAGCCATCCGCCTTGACCACAACTGGGCAACGATCGCGTTCACCCGGAAAACGCCCCTTGATAAACCGCATCGCGTCGTCTGGATCGCGGAAGACTTGGAAGTCGGCTGTCGGCACATCGGCTTGACGCAACAGATTCTTGCAAAAGGACTTGCTGCTTTCCAACTGCGCGGCTGCTTGGCTGGGGCCAAAAATCCGCAGCTTTTCACCTTCGAACGCATCGACCACACCGAGCGACAACGGAACTTCAGGTCCGACCACAGTTAAATCAATCTTTTCGCTCTTGGCGAACTTTACTAGGCCCGCAATGTCGTCCGCCGCGATTGGCACATTGACCGCATCGCGGGCCGTCCCCGCATTGCCCGGTGCGACGAACACATCTTTCACTCGCGGACTCTGCTTGATTTTCCATGCCAACGCGTGTTCGCGTCCACCATTGCCAATAATCAGTATTTTCATTGCCACTTCACTCTGCGGAATTGTGTTTGGAAGCAGAGGGATTGTAAGTGGAATGGGGGAAGTGGGAAACCACTACTGGGATTGGAGCCCCAAACTGCCCCGGCGCTCCGCCGTCGGTAGTTCCTCTTAACCTCTTCAGCATTCGGGAGTGTCAGGCAGGAAAGCCTGACGTGCGGGAGATGAATCAGCGGCGAGATCTATGTTTGGGTCTGGGCGAGTGCTGTTCTTGGCCGGCAGCTAGGAGTCGCGCAATGACCGCTTCACTCAACTGGTCGGCCACATATTCCACCTGCTCTTCCGACAGCAAATCTGGCTCGTACTCTTCTTCGTCATATTCTTCACCGTCGTCAACGGACACTCCCATGAATCTCGATGGGAAGGCACTGGCGAAGGCGGCTAGGCGCGCAAAAATTATCAGCAATTGACCCATGATCACGATAGTGACCAGGGCGAGAACTGTTGAAATACCGAGTCCAAAGCTGGGGAAAATCCAATTGATGGCAAGCCCCGCAGCTAGTCCCACCGCCAAGACGAGAGCTGCCAAGGTGAGCAGACCGATCGAGACTATTGCCGCTGTTGAGATTTTTTGATTCGTTGACATTGCGTATTCTCGGCCGTGTACTACGTGGTGATTGTGTTCGGATCATCGCATTAAAGGGGCTGATCTTATCCGGTTGGTTGAATTAAGCCTACGTCAATATTTTTGGGTGCTTTCGGGGTTGGAGGGTTGGGTAGTAAGGTGGGTGGGTCGGCTGTGGCTCGATTGGTTTGGTGTTGTCAGGCAGGAAAGCCTGACGTACGGGCTTTGACTAGCGGAGGTCGGAGGGACCATAATGACAACTTCATCAATTGGCTAAGGTTGGATTCATGCGCAAAGTAAAAAATGGGGGCGGCTGGGCCGCGATTGGCTATACGTTTAAGAAAGCCAAGGAAGCTGGCGGAGTGTGGAAGCTCTACAAGGCGCTCCGCAGCAAGAACGCTTGCAAGACGTGTGCATTGGGGATGGGGGGCCAAGCTGGCGGGATGGTCAACGAACGAGGATCGTTCCCCGAGGTCTGCAAGAAGTCAATCCAAGCGATGACCTCCGATATGCAGCCCGCTATCACTGCCGATTTCTGGACGCGGCATTCGATCGCCGAACTGCAGAAGTGGTCGCCGCGACAGTTGGAAACCTCGGGGCGATTGATTCAACCCGTCTTGCACACGCGCGGCGCGACTCACTTCAAACCAATCACGTGGAATGAAGCCTTCGATCGCATCGAATCGCAGCTCAAGACCTATGCGCCCGACGAAACGTTTTGGTACTTCAGTGGGCGCAGCAGCAATGAAGCTGGTTTTCTATTGCAGCTCGTCGCGCGCTTGTACGGCACCAACAACGTCAATAACTGTAGCTTCTACTGCCACCAGGCTAGCGGCGTGGGCTTGAATCAATCGCTGGGGACGGGGACTGCCACAGTTACGCTGGACGATTTGGAACACAGCGATATGGCGATGATCATCGGCGGCAATCCAGCCAGCAATCACCCGCGGCTGATGACCTCGCTCAATCATCTCCGCCGACGTGGAGGCAAGGTGGTGGTCATCAATCCAGTGCGTGAACTGGGAATGCTCAAATTCCGCATCCCCAGCGACTGGCGAAGTCTCCTGTTCGACGCGCGCATAGCCACTCATTATTATCAGCCACACATCGGTGGCGACTTGGCGCTACTTACCGGGTTGGCCAAGGGAGTTGTCGAAGCGGCCGCGCACGATAGTCCGTTCTTGCAGCAGTACGCGCGCGGCCACGAGGAGTATCTGGAGTGGTTGGCACAATTGAATTGGTCAGAGCTCGTTGCCAAGAGTGGTATTAGCGAGCGCGAGATGCGCGAGTTGGCCGAGTTGTACGCCACCTCACGAGCGACCATCTTTGGCTGGACGATGGGGATCACGCACCATGTGCATGGAGTGGAAAATGTCAACGCGATTGTCAATTTGGCGCTACTTCGCGGGATGGTTGGCAAGGAGGGGGCGGGGCTGATGCCGATCCGAGGACATTCGAATGTACAGGGGATTGGTTCGATGGGAGTGACACCTAAATTGAAGGATGCGATCTTCCAAGGTTTAACCGAACATTTCGGAGTATCGCTCCCCACGACCCCCGGACATGACACCATGGCGTGCATGGAAGCGGCGCAGGCTGGTCAGATCAAAGGGGCAATCTGTTTGGGTGGAAATCTGTTTGGCTCCAATCCCGATGCCAACTACGCGCGGCAGGCACTCGGCAAACTGCAGACACTGGTGACACTCAGCACGACTCTCAACACCGGACACCCCCACGCGCTGGCCGAACAGACGCTGATCCTCCCGGTGCTGGCCCGCGACGAAGAGCCCCAATCTACGACACAAGAGTCGATGTTCAATTATGTGCGGCTCAGCGACGGTGGCGCGGCACGGTTGCCAGGACCACGCAGTGAGATCCATGTCATCGCGGAAATCGGCAAACGCTTAGTCGGAGACTCGACAGCGATTCGATGGTCTGAGATGGAGCACGGGAATACGATTCGCAAGTGGATTTCTAAAGTTGTCCCCGGCTACGAGGCCATTGAGAACATCGACCAAACAAAAAAGGAATTCCTGATCGAGGGACGCACCTATCATCGCCCACAATTTGGTACGCCTGACGGCAAGGCGGTTTTGTTTCGGTATGCCATTCCTGAATTGGTGGGCAATGGCGACGGACAAATGCGATTGATGACCGTCCGCAGCGAAGGACAATTCAATACGGTCGTCTACGAAGAGGAGGATTTGTATCGTGGACAAGAACGTCGCGATTTAGTATTGATGCACCCCGACGATATTGCGCGGCTCGGTTTGAAACCCGATCAACCGGTGACAGTACGCAGCGAGGTGGGAGAGATTTCGGGCTACTTAGCGCGGTCCTTCGAATCGATTCGGCCAGGGAACGCGATGATGTATTATCCCGAAGCCAACGTCCTAGTACCCCGCACGCTCGACCCTCAATCTAAAACACCAGCCTTCAAAGCGGTGGTGGTTACGATTACGCCAATGACGGTTGCGATGCCAGAAAGGTAGTAATCCACTTTTGGTCATCCTCGTGAAAAGCTGGTAGCGGCATGACCGAATAGTCCAAATCGTTTCCATAACGTCCGTTGTCATAGGCTTGATTGATCAACATTTGGAGCGGTAGGAGCACATCCGTGTCACTGGTACGCAGCGGAATTTTGATCGTCGGCAAAGGGGCTGCAAACGTGGCGGGATAGATTTCCGCTTCATCTGACGCATTAGCGCGAACTACACAAATCCTATAGGGCTTCTTCAGATTCACGGGATAATCATTCGGAGCTGCCGCGATCACCCATTTTCCACGCCGCAATAAATCAATTTCGACCAAATTAACTTCGGCATCAATGAACTGATTTTGTTTGGCGCGATACTGTTTACGACCGGCGGCAGTGGTCTTGTTGGCCAAACTAATAAACTCGATGGCCGTAACCACTCGGCGTTGCGCTTTAAGATCCACGATCTGAATGTAGCGTAGAGTAGGTGGTGGGCTTTTACGTCGAATCACAATCGGTTCCGTGGCGGGCGCATCGGCCAAGCCTACTCCGCCACCGTGGGTAGTTATTCCCGGTTGTTGGATGACTTGCACATCTGGTGAAATCCTTCGCGGCGAGAGTGGTTCGTCTTCGGGTCCCTCCACGGCCAAGTATTCTTCCACTCGCGCTTGGAGGTCCGCGGGCAATTGTCCCTGAATACAATCGCGTGCGTAGGTTGTCAACGAAGTATGGATATCACCCCAATAGGCTTCGAGCCAGGGGTTCATTCCCGGCAGTGGATTCGTGCGAAACTTCATGAGGTCTTGGCTCCAATTGCTTTCAACGCCGAACCGCCCTGGTTGGGCGTTCGACTGGTCATCCCAATTATGCCCCATCCGCGACACGCGTGCAAACTTGATTGAATCGACCCACTCGCTGGCACGTCGTGCTGATATTGAGGCTGATTCTCTGAAAACTGGTGTTGTACACATCGGAAACCACTCAAAAGTGGCTAGCGAAATCGAAAATAGCCAAGCGGACCAAGTTTAGTAACCTACAGTTCGAAGTCACCCGCGGCGTAGGCTCAAGCGATGGGCCGGTTGTAGCGATTTTAGGGACAGTCCTGTAGGTAGCTGAATTAATGGAACTCGTAAACTCGATCGCTGAAATTGGCAAATCAATTTGGCAAGCGATACTAGCGAACGCCTTCGTGGCAGGCCTGTTTTTCAGCTTGTTGGTACTGACCATTGATATCCTCAGGCGCCGAGGATTTGGTTGGCCAGAGGAGGCCATTCGAGCGTGCACTACCAATCTAACGCTGATGCTTTCCAACAACTACTTTTTTGGACAGTTGGCGATTCTGCTTATGATCTGGACTCAGGCGAGTTACGATCATTTCGGATTCCCTCACCTGGACAGTTCCATTTGGTCAGGCGTCCCCGCTTGGTTGTTGGTTTTGATTGTCATCTTCGCTACCGATTTCGCCGACTACTGGACTCATCGCATTCTGCATACCAAATGGTTTTGGCCCATTCATGGCATCCACCACAGCGACACGCATGTGACGGTACTCACCACCGCACGGGTCCATTTTTTGGAACCGGTCGGGATGAAGCTAGCGTACATCACACTACTCGGTTGGTTGGGATTTCCCCCCGCAGCACTCGGCGTTGGAGCAGTGCTGCAGATGATTCACAACATGTACATCCACATCAACGTCGATTGGGGACATGGGCCGTTTCGGTACATTATCGCCTCGCCCCGCTTTCATCGTTGGCACCATGCGAATAATCCCGAAGTGTACAACAAGAACCTAGCCAACGTCTTTCCGATTTTCGACGTGCTGTTTGGTACCTATTACGTGCCAGGAACTTGTCACGATAAAATGGGCGCCGACGGAGTGCCGGTTCACAACTTTGTTCAAATCATCACTTTTCCAATAACGGAATGGATGCGGCTGGTTGGAAACCTAGTGACTGGTAAACGCAGTGCTGCTGGATCTCCGCCGACGACTAGCGCGACCGAAAGTGCTGGCTCGTAGTCCTTAGCATCGTGCGGGAAATTACTGTCGCAAGTTGCATGAAAATCATAACCCGCTGCGTCAGCAAGGACCAATAGTCAGCGACTTCCTCTCCTTGCTGACGCTGCGGGTTACGATTGTTACGACAGTTATTTCCCGCACGATGCTTAGGACTCAGTGACAGTAGTTTGTGGCCGCATTCGAAGTTGGCTACAATAGAGCAAGTGATCGTTTTATGAGGCGCTGATCGACTGTCCGCGAGGAGTCCTAGAGTAGTGAATTTGAATAGCGGCATGGCTATCACGTTAGACGATTACCTAGTAGAGCTGGGTGGAATTTCCGCGTCGCGCGTGCGACTCTCTCCTCCTCCAGGCCAAGCTACCCTAGCGGATTTGATCGAGGTCAATCGAGCGGACAGTCAAGGGCTGTTTGAACTAGTCGATGGCACGTTGGTGGAGAAGGGAATGAGCTACGAAGCTTCGGTGGTGGCAGCCTCAATCCTATTCATTCTCAAGACTTTTGTCGCGCGAAACCAGTTAGGTCTCATTTCCGGAGCGGATGGATTCTTCCAGTTGCAATCGACAACTCGCGGACCGGATGTGGCATACGTCGCGCGCGAGCGGTTAGCGGGGGGCGTATTTCCCAGCGAGCCCTTTCCTGAATTGGCACCGAATCTGGTGGTCGAAGTACTCAGTCCGAGCAATACCAAAGCTGAGATGAGTAGAAAACGACTTGAGTACTTTCATGCGGGAGTCGAAGTGGTGTGGATCGTGGATTGCGTTAATCGCTCAGTGGCGGTTTATACATCACCTTCCAAAGTGAAAGTGTTCGGAGAGCAGCAGACGATCGATTGCACTCAGGTCTTGCCAGGATTCAGTTCACCGGTTGCACTCTTTTTTGCCGATTTGGATATAGGCGTCGAACAAGGGCACAGCGAGTAGTTAGATCATTTCGGCGTAGTTTCTGGGTGCAACGTGTTATTGGCAGCAATGTAAGTCACGCTTGTTAAGTAGGGCGATGAAAACTTGGTATTGAAATCCAGGGGGTAGACCCAGTCACGGATGCTTTAGCGTATCATCTTTATGCCGCACATCTTTTTGTCGGAAAATACTAACGGCTGCTAGGGTTTGACCATCAACCTAACCCAGCCCAAAAGCGGGCAGCACCAAATGCGGTCGACAAAAAAATGTGCGGCAAAAAGATAATACAGCGAGCTAGCGGACAAGCAAACTCGGCAGCCACATCGACAAAGCGGGGACGTAGGTAATCAGCAACAGTGAAATCAACATCGCGACCAAGAACGGTAACATGGGGCGAGTCACTGAGGCAATCGAAGTTTGTCCGACACTGCAACCGACAAAGAGGCACGTCCCCACTGGAGGAGTGCACAGGCCAATGCACAGATTAGCGATCATCATGATCCCAAAATGGACTGGGTCCATCCCGAGCTTGGTTACCACCGGCAAAAAGATGGGAGCAAAGATCAGCACGGCGGGTGTCATGTCCATGCAGGTTCCGACCGCCAGCAAAATCAGATTGATGATCAACAGGATGACATAGGGATTGTCCGAAATTTGCAACATCGTCGCGGCAATCGATTGCGGAATGTTCTGATAGGCCAATACCCAACTCATCGCTTGACTGGTACTGATCAACAGAAACACGACCGAAGTGGTAATGCCGGTGCGCAATAAAATACTGGGCAAGTCTCTGAGCTGAACTTCGCGATAGACGATGACTGCCATGATGAAGGCGTAGAGGACCGCAATCGCCGCTGCTTCGGTTGCCGAAAAGGCACCTCCCAAAATACCTGCCAAGACGATGACCACCAATAACAGACTCGGCAAGGCGGCCAGTGCAGTCGCAACCAGACTGTGCGCGGGGCGCGTTGATTGTAGGGCAATAGTATCAGTGCTCGCGAGACTGTTGTGAGTAGCAACATTCCCGGTCGCGGACTGGCCAGCGAAATCTTGGCAGCTGTTGGATAGCAGACGGCACACGAACATGATCGCCAAGCCCACCAGCAGTCCCGGTAGAATGCCAGCCATGAACATGGAGGCGACCGAGACGTTCCCTGCCACGACCGCAAACACGATCATGACATTGCTAGGTGGAATCAATAGTCCAGTCGTGGCAGCCGTGGTGGTAACCGCCACGCTGAAGGCGCGATGATAACCCTGGCGTTGCATTTCGGGGATCATCATCCCACCTACCGAGGAGACGGCAGCGGTAGCAGAACCCGAGATGGCTCCAAACATCATACAGGTCAACGTGCTAACATACGCCAATCCACCGCGATAGCTGCCGACTAGCACCGAGGCAAAGTCGACCAAGCGACGGGCCATCCCACCATCCCCCATCAAGTTCCCCGCCAAGATGAAAAAGGGGATCGCCAGCAGTGGAAAACTGGCGATGCCATTGCTCATCCGCTGCGCCACGATGTAGTTGGCGGGTATGTCTCCCAATGAGATCACCGCCATTAGCGTACACAAGCCGATGGCAATCGCCACCGGAGTGTTCATCGCCAGCAGCACCACAAAGCCAACAACCAAAATCAGCAATTGCACTTCCATGGCTACGACGGTTTCCCAGTTGACTCGATCACTGAAGAAGCGCTGACCGGCGGAGCGATCAGCGACTTTTGAGCCAAACCGTGAATGGTTAAATCGTAGAGTTGTTCCAAGCTGAAGAGCACGATGAACAGGCCACTGATGGGGACGGCTAGATAGACGAAGCCCATTCGAATGCCGAGAGCGGGCGTTGTTTGCCCCGCACGGAGCGTTTCGCTCACTAAGACGTAGCCTCCCCAGATCATCACTGAAGCGGTGAAAAAAATGATGAGGCACTGCACTATAATGGCCATCAGCCGGTGCGCGTCGGGGTGAAGTTGATTGACGAGGATATCGACTCCTAAATGCTGTTGGCGACTAAAACCGACTGCGGCTCCCAACAACGCAACCCAGGTCAGCAAGAATGTAGCGAGTTCCTCGGTCCAACGGCTGGGTTCAGCCAGCACAAACCGGCTGACGACTCCCCACAGTACATCCAGTACCAGCGCAGCCATGATGACGATGACGGCCCCTTCCAGCAGACGAGTGAAGTGTTGTATCAACGCGCGCATGAGCTCACTCAATTTCGGAAATGGTTTTCAGTAAGCGACCGATATCGGTGCCATCGTAGCTGCGGCGCATCGGTTCGACCATCGCAGCAAAGGCTGCTTTGTCTGGATAGTGAATAGTGACTCCCTCTTGCTTGACGGCTGCCAGGACCGCTTCGCTTTCCTGTTGCCATAGCTTACGTTGGTACTTCGCTGATTCATCCGCCGACTGTTGAAGCCACCGTCGGACGGTAGGTGAGAGTGTCTGCCACACTTTTTCACTCATCAACAGCATGTCTGGCACGCGCGCGTGCTCGTCCATCGACAAGTGCTTACAGACTTCGAAGTGACGATTGGTGTAGAAGCTGGGTGGGTTATTCTCTGCTCCATCGACCATGGATTGCTGCAGGGCCGTGTACAACTCTCCAAAGGCGATGGGCGTTGGCGATCCGCCGAGCGCCTCAACCATATCCATGGCCGTCTTGCTCTGCTGCACGCGGATCTTTAGCCCCTTCAAATCGGCGGGGACCAAAATAGGCTTGTGGGTTGTGTAAAAATTTCGAGAGCCAGCATCGTAGTAACACAAACCGCGCAGTCCAACGGAAGTCCCAGCCACCAACAATTCACGTCCGGCCGGGGATTGGATGAACTTCCAAAAGTGGTCGTCGTCGCGAAAGACATAGGGGACACCAAAAACTGCCAATTGTGGAACAAAGCCCTCGATCGGCGCAGTCGACGTTTTGGTCATCGCCAATGCACCACGTTGCAGTTGTTCCAAGCATTCAGTTTCCGAGCCGAGTTGACCATTGGGAAATACTTGCAGAGTCACGGTGCCAGCGGAATGCTCGCGCAGGCGGTCGGCCATGAACAACATCGCTAGGTGAACAGGATGGTTTTGATCTAAGCCGTGCGCGAGTTTTAAAACTGTGGTGGCAGTATGGGTTGAACTGTGCAGGCTTTGTCCACGAACAAACCATGCGAAGCCACCGGTGGCAGCGAGGACGCCCAGCAAAAAACCAGCGATCAGAAACGAAGTTGCTTTGGATGCCATTTAGTCACTTGTCAGAGTTCGTTGGTAAATTTGTAGAACAATTGGGACAATGGGTGCCAAACAATTGGGGACAATTGTTCTACAATGAGGCACTCCTATCGTAACGGATGTCGATGAGGGTATTGGTGGGGCTGGCTGTTCATTGGAGTGGAAGTTCCTGGAAAACGCGGCAATTGGCCGACCCACTCGGTGGCGCACCGAGCTGATATTCCGCCGCCTGGGGCGGCGAGTTGTAAGGGTGGCAGATTGTGACGCAACTCATCTGGGGCCTTGGACAGAGTTAACGTCTGTGGTCAAAATAGGGACTAGCCCCCCTTTCCAATTCGGCACAGGATTCCCAGCCATGGCGTTTTTCCAAGTCGGCTCAGCAGATCAACAGAACTTTCAGCAGGCGGGGTACTTACTCGTCCGTCAACTGTTCCATCCGTCAGAGATCAAACTGCTCAGTAGTTATGCGCGAGCCGACCAGTTCATCACGGCCCGAGCCACTTCGCGGAGCGATGCTCAGGGAGGAACAACAACATTGGCGCTGAGCAACGATCTGGACGACAATCTCTATTCGGCAGTGGTCCGACAACAACGCGTGGCTGGCAACATGGCCAAGCTACTCGGCGATGAGGTCTATCATTATCATCACAAGATGATGCTCAAGGAGCCATTTGTGGGTGGTGCCTGGGAGTGGCACCAAGATTATGGTTATTGGTACGATTTCGGCTGCCTCTATCCGACGATGGGGAGCTGTTTTATCTCCGTCGATCGCGCGACGCGCGAGAATGGTTGCTTGCAGGTCATTCCAGGTTCGCAGCACTTAGGACGTATAAATCACGGCAAGGTAGGAGGGCAAACCGGTGCCGACCCCGAACGCGTGGCCGCCGTGCTGGAGCGCATGCCGATCGAATATGTCGAAATGGAACCTGGAGATGGATTGTTTTTTCACGGCAATCTCTTGCATCGCAGCGATCAAAATACCAGCCCCGATCCGCGCTGGTCGCTCATCTGCTGCTACAACACCAAGGGGAATGACCCCTATAAGGCATCGCGCCACCCCAACTACTCACCGTTGGAGTTGTTGGCGGATGAAGAATTTGAGCAGCTTGCACGTGAAGCCTGCACGTGATTGAGTGGGTCAGTTCCAACTAGGAAAGAATTTTGCGACGGAGACGTTAAATTCGAGGAGTACGTCGCCACCGTCGATGTGCTGACTGCGATTGAACATGATCGGATCATGCTGGGGACGAAACACTCTCACGGTTTTAAAATCGGGATCGACCTCCCAAACCAACGGTACGCCCACTCTCAAATACTCAAGAATCTTTTCGTGAATGTCCTCGTGCTTATCGTGTGGAGAGAGGATTTCGACCGCCAGCAACGGAAGTCCCACCACCAACGAACTTTCGCCGGATTGTCTTTCAAGCACTTCTCGCGCGAACACGGCGACATCGATTCCCACAGTCGTGTCTGGGTTCTGCGCGAGAATTGCACCAGCTTCGCCCGACAGGACGCAGGCCTCACAGGCTGTTTGGTTTTGCAACCAACTTTGCAGTTCATAGACAATCAATGATTCCGTGGCAGCGTGGACTCGATTGCGGCGCGTCATTTCTCGCTCCCTCAAATTGCCACGAATCAGTTCTCGCTCGGTGCCATCGTCGGGGAGCGCGAGCAGTTCGCTGGTGGTCATGCTGGTTACTGCGGCGCTCATAATTTTTGCTTGGTGAGGTTTTAAGACGAAAGCCTGCTGAAAACGTCGAAGGTGATACTGTCCTATTCTAAACGAAACATGCTGCACATCCCAGGGACCCACTCGCTGGCGCGTCGAGCTGACATTTAGAAAACGGCGAGATCCAGTGAGGGGCTAACCGAAACGAAGGGCTTGGCCTAAAATCTGGGCTTGAAACATTTTCTTGGTAGCGGAACCAGACTCCGGCCACCACTCTTTTTCAGTTTTTTCACTAGTCATTTGTGATTCCATGAACAAAGCACCCAAGACCGCGATCAGTCCCACTCGAGCGGAAGACTATCCAGAGTGGTATCAACAAGTGATTAAGGGGGCCGATTTGGCGGAGAACTCGCCAGTGCGTGGCTGCATGGTGATCAAGCCGTGGGGCTATGCGTTGTGGGAAAACATGCAACGCGTCTTGGACAAAATGTTCAAAGATACCGGGCATCAAAACGCCTACTTCCCGCTCTTCATCCCGATGAGCTTTCTGGAGCAAGAGGCCAAGCACGTCGAAGGCTTTGCCAAGGAATGCGCCGTCGTCACGCATCATCGACTTGAGCCCGATCCAGAAACAGGTGGTCTGCGTCCGGCTGGCCCGTTGGAAGAACCACTGATCATTCGCCCCACCAGTGAAACGATCATCGGTGCTATGTATGCCAAGTGGGTCCAATCGTATCGCGATTTGCCCATCTTGATCAATCAATGGGCCAACGTGGTCCGCTGGGAAATGCGGACGCGATTATTTTTGCGGACGACAGAGTTCCTGTGGCAAGAAGGGCATACGGTGCATGCCACTAAGGAAGAGGCTATTGAAGAGACCTTTAAAATGCTCGAAGTCTACGCAGACTTTGCTGAAAACTACATGGCGGTCCCGGTCATCAAGGGAGAGAAGACAGCAGGCGAGCGCTTTCCAGGGGCTGATATCACTGTCTCGATCGAAGCCATGATGCAAGATCGTAAAGCACTACAGGCGGGGACCAGTCACTTTTTGGGACAGAATTTTTCACGCGCTCAGGAGATCAAGTTCCAAGATCAGAATAGCGAAGTGGCGTACGCTTGGACTACTTCTTGGGGAGTGAGCACACGATTGATTGGCGCGATAATTATGACTCACGCCGATGACGACGGAATGATCATGCCCCCCAAGATCGCTCCGTCACATGCGGTCATTCTGCCTATCTATCGCGATGACCAACAGCGGGCCGAAGTACTCGAGTACTGTCGCAAATTGAAATCGGAGCTGGGCAACTTGGCGTACGCGGGCCGCGCTCTAGAAATCGACATCGATGATCGCGATTTGCGTGGTGGAGAGAAGAAATGGTATCACGTCAAGCGAGGAGTTCCACTGCGGATCGAAGTTGGGCCCAAGGACATTGCCAAGGATGCAGTCTTCTTGGCGCGGCGCGACACCGGCGAGCAACGGAGTGTGGAACGCACTGAGTTGATGGCAACCGTGGTTAGTGTGCTCGATGAAATGCAAACCAACCTTTTCGAGCGAGCCAAGCAGTTGCGAGAACAGCACACGGTCGAGATTGATTCCGAGGCGGAATTCCGAAAGTACTTTACACCCAAGAACGTCGACAACCCGGAAATACACGGCGGCTTTGCGATGTGCTACTTCGCTTCGGAGGAAGCAGTGCAACCGCTGCTGGATGAATTAAAAGTCACGATTCGCTGCATTCCGCTGGAGGGTAACGAGCAACCCGGCACCTGTTTTCTCACCGGTCAGCCAGCTGCCAAGATGGCCGTGTTTGCAAAGGCTTATTGAGCGTCCGCTTTATTTTTTGCCGCACATTTTTGACACTTCTCGCTGAACGCCACCACCACTTAACTCTCCCCTCGGGAGAGTCGCGAGTAATGCGAGCGGAGAGGGGGATTTCCCTCCCCGTCGCTGGGGCTCCGACCCTCCCCTCCGAAAGTCACGTCGAAAACGA
>JBGSJT010000772.1:0-5397 GCA_041741715.1 Pirellulaceae bacterium
TGTAGCTGTTGGACACGGGCGACCCGGTGTCCATGCCGACGCCGAAGGTGTCGATGCCGAAGCGACCCGGCACGATCTTCTCGATGCGGCCGTTACCAACTTGTTTCCCGTTGATGAAGAGCACGCCTTCGCCGCCTTTACCCTCACCGCTGTCCAACGCGAATTCGAACCGCACTGTCGATTTGCCTGTGGGCAGGGGTTCACTGGAAGTGATGACGGTGTCTGACAAATACCCATGGCGCGAAAGATAGGTAGCGCTCACAATATAGGAAAGTCCATTTCCCTTTATTCGAGGAGCTGAAGTGATGGGAAGTTCGAAGGTAGATCGTGAAGCGTTGAAGGCTAAGCTGCTTGCTGATTTCGAGGCAACGCTAAATGCGGTAGCTGACTCGGTTGATAACGCTCGGGATGGTGCTTGGATCGAAGACAGCGAGGGACTCAGTCGCCAAGCTCTGGATCGCTTCCGGCAACAAGTCTACGAAGCAACAGTGCAAGCGAAGATCGATGCGGCGGAAGCCGCTTTTCCCCCCTCCGAAGAACGCAAAGGGAACTCGGGCACGTAACAAGGGGCGGCAACTGCGAAGTGTGTTGACTGAAAACGGTCGAATACAACTGAAGCGAATCCGCTGGACAATTCAAGGTGAGGGCAGCAGCACTCCAATCGATGCTTTACTAGATGAAGCAGAGAAGAGCTTTACGCATGGCGTGCGTGAAATGCTTTGTCGTTTGAATCAGAGTTCGTCAAGCTTTGCCAAGACCGCGCAGAACATATTGCGTTTGGCCTCGATCGAGATCAGCGGCGAGAGCGTACGTCAACTGGTCGAATATGAAGGCCGCATCGTGAGCAGTCAGCTCACGCGGGGAAGCATTAACCTTGGCTGGTCAGCGGTGGACTGTCATATAGAGGATGAAGCGGCCACCAGCTCACGCACCAGCCAAGCGGAAACGCAAGACCAATCGAATTGCCAACAAAAACCATTGCGAACCCGCGTTTATATAGGCTGCGACGGAGTCAAGGTACCAGTCGTTACACAGGCTGAAAAGACCAAGCGTCGCGCCACGATCAAACTAAAACGCCGTCGTAGCGGAAAGAAGTGCCGTCCACTACCTGCTCCGCGAGCTGGCTCTGATCAACAGTACAAAGAGGCAAGAATCGTGGTTGCGTACAACGAGTCCCAGACGCATCGACTTGTAATAGCAACTCGTGGCGATCGTGAAATAACGGGGCGTTTGCTGCGCACTTTGGCAACGACCATCAAGCTGGAACAAGCGAGTGAGTCGATTGCGAATATCGATGGTGCTCCATGGATTCGCAATCAACTAGAGTTTCATAATATCGTAGACGATATCAACTTGGATTATTTCCACTTGAAAGACAACGGACAGAAAGCGCGCCGGGAAATATTCGGTGAAGATGAATCCGGAGCCAAATGGCTTGAGTCACTGATCAATATATTGATGGAACATGGAGTCGATGCGTTACTGAGCGAGTTGCTCCAGAAAAAGCCGACTTACTCGGGGCGAAAACTCCAAGCGATAGAACAATTGATAGGCTACGTCTCGGAGCGTCGTGAAATCATTCGCTACCGCGAACTTCGTGCCCGTGGGGTACAGATCGGAAGTGGCCCAACGGAAGCCCAATGCAAAACGACAACCCAGCGTATCAAAGGCCGAGGCCGCCGCTGGGATTTCGCCAACGCGGAGTACCTAATGAACCTGGCCGCTCTCGAGGCAAGCGATCTATGGGAGAAATACTGGGAAACTCCAGCGAGAAAGGCTGCCTGAAAGTTGACCAGAGAATTTGGTCAGACACTTGCGAAGAAATTATGTGACTACGGATCTGAGGTTTGCTAGATTCTGACCAAAGGATAACGTCAAGACTGCGGCAGGTTTCTTCAGCAACATAGCGTCTTTGACTAGAGACCATCGAATGAAAGCTCTCAAGCTCTCAAGCGCGGCATCGATAGATTGCCATGCCGCAACCACGTTAGATACGCGGTCGGATCCCCTTTAAATGTATCGTTTAAAGGCACCGGCAGTTATGTCTAATTGGAATTCGTGGTTGAAAATGATTCCATGCGCCATACCGGCAATGGTTCTCGTACATGCCGCAACCAGCAAACTGCTTGCAGCTGAAGGCAACGCGTTGCTGTGGGGGCTAGCGTGGATAGAGTTGGCTGTCGCGGTTGGTTTAATCGTATTACCGCGGCAAAGTGTACCGGTAGCTCTATCTCTCTTTTGGGGATTCATAGGGTTCCTATTGGTGCTTTGGTTCATCGGCGAGAAGACATGTAATTGCATTGGCATCGGACGCGGCAACATTTTTTGGGCCTTGACCATCGATCCTCTCATGATATCGCTGTTGCTTTTGCCAGCTAGCGAGCGTTTATGTCGGCGAGCATACCTGCTTTGTGGCGGAATGGCGTTAGCGGGTGCAGTGCTGGCTCCCAAACTCGCCGAGTATGCGCTGATCGCTTCGTATAGTGGCGGCGTTCACGTCCATGATGCCATTGTTGGGGATGTGTATGCAAGCTCAGAGCATCAGCACCAGGTAACCGTTACAAATCGCACTTCGAAGGTGTTGGAAGTGGATAGCATTCTCCCAACCTGCAACTGCACAACAGTTGACCAGGAACCGTTCAGCCTGACACCTGGGGAATCGCGGGATATCCAATTCCAGGTAGACTTGTTTCGTTACTTCCCTGAGGGTGAAACCATCTATCGAAGTCGTTTAACCGCTGGTTTCTACGATTCAAGCGGTGAGCTCATCGGTACACCAACCATCTTCAGTGGCCGCATACAGAGAAATGTAGAATTCTCGCAAAGCTCCAATAGGCTTTACTCGTCGCAGGCTGATTCTTCGGTGGCTATCACGGCCAAGCCGCTTCACACAGTTGCCCGGGGCGCACAGGTGCACGCGCGCCTGCACAAGCCGAACTTGTTCAGCGTGACGGCAAGCGGCACCACAGCAGAGCTCTCAGTTAACAAGCCAATTCAACCGTTCGAGACCAGTCATGTAACGGTAGCTTTTGGCGGTCGTGAACAGATGCGATCCGCGCAGACATTTGAAATCAGCGTCTTGGCAGAACCACCGGAATTGGAATTGGATTGGCAAGATGACAGCCGCGAATTTAAGTTGGCCGTAAAAGGCGATGCGGTACTTAAGTCGGCGAATGCAAAATGGGTCGTTGGTAATGCGGAGGATCAACAACTCAGTACCCAAGTCGACGGAAATACGCTTAACGTTACGTTGCCCAAAGAATTTGCCCAAGGTGTGGTCAAGTTGCATGTCAGGGTGGACTCTGTCGACTGGACGTATTTTTTTCCGCCAATGCACGCAGGAGGCTTCGATCGTGCGCAGCAGCACTAAAGTCAGGTTGGGTGCGCAAATTGGGGCCATTTGCCTTATTCAAGTTTGCGTGATGTCTCCGTGTCCAGCAGCGAGATATACACAAATCGTATTCGAGGGAACGGAAGTCATTCCGGCTGGAACACGAGGCGGTCGGCTTCCGTATCCAGCGATCGTGAATACCCCAAACAACCCCGTGCCGGACCGCGATCTGTCGTTCCCGTTTCGACGTATCTTCACGATCGATCGCGAAGCCCACTGCATGTTCATAGAATCACAAACGCGACTCTGGCGCGAAGATCTGGCTGAGCTAGAACCGGTGAGTAAACGACTTTCTTATCATGATGCGGAGTTGTCTGTTGGTTTTTGGAATGGAGAGCTCTTTCAAGCAGGTAGCTCGGTGAACGATGTATGGGGATCGGCCATTCTTCACTATTTCTGCGGAGCAGAACTTACGCAACAAAACCTTGCATCCCTGTGTGCACAATTCCCAGTCGACAGCGGTGGCGAAAAGGCAAGTGCCAGGATTCTCGTCGGTAGAGCAAATGATACAGTGATCCAGATCATTAGTTCGCCTCGCAACGCGAATGCTCGAACCATCGCAGTTTTCGTACGCGGCCAGGCTGCAGCTACAAGCGTTTTTTTTCCAGTGGTTGGAAGCACGGGAGCGTCGCCAATCATCGCGTTCCGTGGAGTCTTAATAGGTGGGAGTTTGGGATACACAATTCGGTCGGGTCGTCTGGAAGTGAATCAAGTCCAGGAAATACCGCAGGATTATCATCAGCTAAAGGAAGCGGCTGGACGTTTCGAGGCTCCAGCAATTCGCAATCCAAACCAGAATGCATCAGCGGCTAACACGGGATTTTCACAGGGTATGGCGCTCGTTAGTCTCGCCATAATGTTTGTTATGTTGTTCGTTGCCAAAAGGCACAAGAAAGGCACGTCACGATGAGAGCGAAATGGTTTTGGGCAGGTGTACTGGCAGTATGCGCGATTGGCATGTTGAACCTCGCTGTCGCGATCGGAGAACCGCAATCGCCTAGCCAGGGGAGTCTTCCGATTGGCGACTACACGATTGAAACTGCAAGTCTCCACGGACAAGACTGGGAGGGGTTGATAGCGGGAACCGTCTCCTTTGACGAACTGGGTTCAGCCCAGCAGAAAGGGTCTACTCGGCAATTGGCATCGCAATACAAGTTCCAGCCTAGTGACGACGCGGCGTTCACGCGCTTTACCGTCGAGACGACCGAAGACGTGGTGCAAAATGGTGGCGGTGGGCCAAGGCATGGGATACTACGCGAACTTGATTCGGGAGAGCTCGAAGTTTTGGAGAACACCTCAGCAAATCAAGAACTCCCCAGTGATTTTTCGGAAGCAACCAAGGCCAATGCCTCTTACTTTCGTTTAATCCCAAACCTCCAATGGTCGTTTTTCAACTCGTGTTCAGTAGGAGACGTTCAAATGCTTAAGACAAAAGTTATCGGTGTAGGTCTGGTGTAGGTCTGTTGCTCTTGGCCGCCATCTCGCCGATTGTTCAGGGCCAAGGAGGTCCGCCCATCGGTGGTGGTGGCGCTTGCACGAATCTAGGTTGTTTGCATCTAAACTGGATGTATTCACCAGCTTGGGCTGGTCAGCCGGAGAAAACGAGATTTTTCTTCAACAGTACCGGCAGGTTTATTCGGAACACCCTGGGGGTGCAAGGGGGATCTCCTTGTTCTTTAGGCGGGACGCAAATCATTGAGGTATCTTTCGTCGCGAGCGCAGCCTGCGCTTCCCCCATCAACCCCGATTCGAATGCCCGAGAATCGAATCCAACGATCGGTGCACCATTCACGAACGCAACTTTTGGTAGATACGGTTGCAGGGCAGACGGGTTTGGACAGCCGTGTCTGTAGTAAGCCAGTCGACTCATTAGCGAGCCGGCACGACTCACCGCGGAGTTGTGCCGGTATAGTGTTTGAAAACTCTATAAAAGGAGGAAATGTTGTGCTTCGGAAGTTTGGACTGATGAGGGTTGTGCTTCTGATTGCTTTTTTGGGCACGATTGC
>JBGSJT010000773.1:0-3506 GCA_041741715.1 Pirellulaceae bacterium
GTAGAATCCAACCACAGGCATGCACTTCGCTATCCTTTGGCAATGATCCAACAGTGCATCGTCCGTGTCGTCGAGCCAAGCAGCCAATGACAACAGGCCCGCGTCGTAGTCTAGCGTGGTAGCAAGTTCTGCTTCCTTAACAGCTTGGTCCGTACGACCGCAGATACCAGCGATCAACACCGTTTGTCTTTTCGGTTTGAATTCATCAGCAACCTCGCGTGCCAATTCCAGCACTGGTCGCAACAAGTTGAATTGTGGATCGCGGATGGTGAATTGCGTCGTATGCACTCCGACCGCTAGGCCTCCTGCGCCCGCCGAGAGGTAGTAACGCGACAGACCGCGTTGTCGTCGCTCATCCAGCTTCCGCTCGGCGGTTAGGGCCAATGGGTGCGCGGGAATGACCAAACCGCTCAACAATGCTTGGCGCACTTCCGACGTAGTTTTTGAACTAGCTCGCGACATCTTTGAACCCATATCGTAAATTTGGATTGCGCCACTTTCGACACGAAAAGAATGAAGTATCAGCTCGACGCGCCAGCGAGTGGGTCTTTAGTTTGCATGTTTTCGGCGAAGCCAGGAGACGTAGTCCAAGCCCAAAATCTTCTGGAATCCGAACATGCAGGGCCCCACTCGCTGGCGCGTCGAGCTGATATTGAAGCCGAAACTTTAAAATTTACCATCGCGAGTTTGGAAGTGGGTGGGTTTGCCGTGTGTCGCACCCGCGTTGCGTGTCCAATGCGCGATCCACGGCAACATGTGCTCAAGCACAATTCGAGGCCGACCCAACGCGGCTTGCAGCGCGGCGGTATTACTCAGCAGCGCGGTGGGTGCTTCCTGGCCAATGAAACGTACTTCGCGGTCTAACATTTCGCCCAGCTTCTCGGCCACACTTCTGACAGAGTAGATTTCTGGACTGGTCAAATTCAGGGCAGTGGCGGGGGAGGTGCACAGGGCCAAGCTGCGCAGAATCATCTCGTTGGCGTCTCCTTGCCAAATCGCATTAAAGGAACCCATCGTTACATCGATGGCTTCGCCGCGCCAGATTTTGCCAGCGATATCGGTCAGCACGCCGTAATGTAGATCGTGCGCATAGTTGAGTCGCATCAGCACTATCGGTGTGTCACAGTTGGCTGCGTAGTGCTGAAAGATTCTCTCACGCGCCACGGCCGCATTGGGGTACTCACCCACCGGCGTCAGTGGATCGGACTCAAGAGACCCACCGCTATCGATCGTACACAACGGATAGATGTTTCCTGTCGAAAGAGCCACCAGCCTCGCCCCCGCAAAACGTTCGCAAGCGTGAACAGGAGCGATTGTGTTGGTGGCCCAAGTCGGTACTGGATCGCTACTGGTCCCAAACTTCATGCCGACGAGATAGACGACATTGGACGAATCGGGCAACGTATCTAATTGTCGGCGATCAAAAACATCGGCGGCATGTGTTTCCACACCCCGCGCATGCAGATATTCCTTCGAACGCGGATCACTAAAGCGGCTGACCGCAATTACTTGCACGTCTACACCCGCTTGATCTAGAGCGCGACGCGCCAGCACCGCCAGCGACGGACCCATCTTCCCTCCCGCTCCCAGCACAATCAGCGGATCTCGCCACTGCCGACAAACGGCCACCAGCTCCGCAGATGGCGTTGTCAAGAGTTCATCGAGCTGCTCTTCCGACTCAATCACCTCAGGAGTAATCATAGTTTTCTTTAGTCAGTGGAAACGATCAAATACACCGCATGTCGCTAAGTTTTCGATTTGCTGATTGTATCTGAAAACGCGAAGTATCATTTCCACGGTACTATACTTTTTGCCCTACAACTTTTTGCCGTCCAACAGTTTGGCTGCTACATCTGGGTTACAATGCGCTTACTCCGGTACTCGTGACTGTGTGTTCTTAACCCAGGGGAAGCATAGCGATGCCACTGCGCGATCATTTCAAACCACCGTTTACAACACTTGGCTCATGGGAGGAAGTCCATGGCGGTTGGCCGATGGCAATTATCCAACAGTTGGGCCAAGTTCTACCCCCTGGTTACACCGCGCGACCGCATGTGCATCTGGGAACCATGGCTGAAGTGGATGTAGCTGCGTTCGAACCTTTGCATTATGAAGAATTGCAAGGCGTACAGCAAGCTTCTATGGGCTCAACGGCCGTTACCTGGACAGCCACCCTACCGACCTTGATGGTGGAAACCGAGTTGGCTGATTTTGATGAATACGAAGTTCGGATTTACGACGCAACACGTCATCGCCGGTTGGTGGCGGCGATCGAATTGATTAGTCTGTCCAACAAGGATCGCGCCGCACATCGCGCACAGTTTGTTTCCAAATGTGCCGCCCTCTTGCGCCAACGCGTCTGTGTGGTGATGATCGATGTAATCGGTGCGCGACATGGCAACCTATATTCAGAACTATTGCAATTGATTGGTCATAGCGATCCAAGTCTGGGAGATCCACCAGGGGACATTTACACTGTCGCATGTCGCTGGCGGCCAAGCGGACATGCCGACGCGTTCGAAGCCTGGAACCAACGACTAGAGTTTGGACGGTCGCTGCCGCTGCTGCCACTATGGCTGGAAGATCAGTTGGTCGTGCCACTTGATTTAGAAGCCAGCTACGAACAAACGCTGCGCGATCTACGGATTGATTGAGTTTTCGCCTCGGCGTTTGAAGGGTGTTTAGAATGTCAGAACTGGAAGGCTGATCAACAAACGGTAACCTCTCTGCTCAACAAAACACCAATTTCCGACGGTTTGCACTTCCTGTGTTGCCCGGAAACCGATTGAAGGTGTCGTGGTAATTGGTTCTGAAATTACCTGCTTTTTCAATAGCTTTCTAGCTTACTGCCCAAGAATGTGGTTATCACGCACGCATATTGGGCAACGAAAGTGAGAAGAGCTCAGAGGCGTAGCGCTTCATCGGGTGGTTCGGAAATGAACCAGTTGGGCTAGCTTCACGCTTCACCCACTCCTCTGACTGAGATGTATTAGCCCTCTGGCGTTCAGTGTCCCCGTACCACCATGCTATACTCGCTCCATATCAGCCACAAGCACACGAGCGCCATCCAGTCCAACAGCAGGAACACACGATGTCGTGAAAGATGGCCTGCGGATTCCAGGTTTCATTGAAAACGTGTCCCGTGTCGCCGTCCGCCGCATTGATGATGTATCCCGTCACAACAACTAAAGCAAAATCCTATGACACCCTTGAAAATGAAGCTTCCTGTCAGTTGGAATGTAATTCCCATATTTATTAGGTCATTACAGGCGGTGGCGCCGATGGGTGCAAGAGTTTCAGTAAAAGTAGCACTGCTGTCAGTTCTTTCGGCCGTCATCCTAATTCCGGTTCTTGAGAGTTTTGCACAAGGTCCACAGACGCCCAGTTGCGGGACTTTCGTAGTCGAAAAAGATACAAAGATCCAAGGGCATGTTTTTAAGCGTGGTAAGTATCAAATAAATACCTTTGGCATAGCTTGCGAAAAGGTCATGGGTAAATACGGATTA
>JBGSJT010000774.1:0-43902 GCA_041741715.1 Pirellulaceae bacterium
TAAAATCGCAACGGTTTCACACATTCACGGCAAGCTCATCGCAGCGCCCCGAACCATGCACGCCTGGTAGAGCGCCAACACAGCAGTTCCAAAACGCTCACGCATCGCCCAGCCGACACTAAAAAGCAACTAAACTGTTACTGGATTGCGACAGGACGGCTCTCACCTAGGAACGCTGCGCTAGTGGACAGGATCGTTGTAGATACCGATGTGATCTCGTTCTACTTACATTGTCTTTCCGGTTGATCAAGACCTCTGTAGGACGTGGGCACGTCTTCGAGCAGAAGTAACACGAATGGGTCGCGTGATACAAATGGCTGATGCCTGGATTGCAGCCACGCACTCGCTTTGGATGTGCCTCTCGTGACGCACAACGCAAGAGACTTCGACTACTTACCAAACATCAAGGTAGTCACCTTTCCAGCCCAATTGTGATTCTGTCCGGACTTGGTCGCTATTCCGGGGCCCACGCATGCATGGTATTTTCTAACCTTACATTTTCTAACCGTCAGTTCACCGACTCCAGCCTGACGATATCGGGCGTGATGGTGACGCAGTGTTTCCAAGGAGTTTCCCCTGCCAGCAAGCGGGGAGCGGGCACTTGAAATCGTCGCACTCAGGAAGGGCCTCAGGCCTTACGTATAAAATGTTCGGCAAAGGATCTGACTTCTCGACCGTTGAGGACATGCACCATACGGAGTTGTTGGATCATGGCATCGTTGAAATGACTCAGCGGCATATGTACCAATTGACGATGGAATCGTTTGGCGATGCGCCGCCAATTGGCACCTGGGGCCTTGGGGCTGAGGAGTGCGATTTGTCGCTCGCGAGAATGTAGACAGGCGGCGGCTAGCAAGCGGTCTTCCAGACCATCGGCGAAATCCAAACGCGGATCTTGCCAAATGTCCGAGATGGCCACCGGTGGATAAAGAAACATGGCTCCCCCATAAGTGGCCAAGGCTATGCCAGGACCAATCATCTCGGCATGAAAATCGGTGGCAAAGAAGGCTAGTGTCGATTCGTCCTTGTGTTCGGCGAACCAAGTTGTGCGCCAAGTGTAGAGACGCGGATCGGCTGGGGTGTCAAACAGCATCACGCAACAATCCATGTTCCCCACGCTGGGAGGCATGACTTTGACATAGATGTCGCCATCGTACCAATGCCGCAGCGTTTCGCGAATGTCAATGCCATCCTTGATGCTGGTCGAGAACTTTTCGCTACGCGCCAGATCAGCTCCGATCAGCGCCTTGGCGCGATCCATGACTCGCGTGCGAAAGCTTTCGATGAGCGTATCTTCCGGCGGCCACGAGCATTGCGAGTAAGGGTTCCACTGCGTCTTCCAACGGTCCATCTCCTCGCGAATCGGCTTGCGGCGAAGTTGCAGAGAGCGCCACGACACGGGTTGTCCAGGTAAGCGGCTGACGACGCTGACTGTCTCTCCGTCGGGCAATCGCGCTTGATCAATCCCCAACGTGACGGTCGGTTGCATGTATTCTTCATGGAAGGGGTAATTGCGCGCGGTCTCAATCAAGTGAATCGCGTATTGATCTCCCAAAATCTGTTGTGCAGCGACCCCCATGGTGTAGAGATCTGGAGTCATGCGGTGATCGATGAGGGACATATTGCGAATGTACTTGAGGCATTGCCCGAGCAACAACGGCGTGATCCGCCGCGCGCGTTTGCCTAGGTCCTGTAGATAACTACTGCGAGCGGACATGAGGAGTTGTTTCACGCCGTCGAGCGAAAGATCCTCGTCGTTCTCCAACTCCATCCGGGCCTGCTCGTAGAGTCCCGTTATAAAAGGTAACTCGCCGAACAGAAAAATGAGCGAATTGGGAGTGATGGAATGAGTCGTGGGGGGCTCGACCGAGTCGTGAGCGGGGAGTTCCTGTTGACTGCTGTCGAAGTAGGCCTCTCTTAACCAAGGCCATTCGAGAATCGAACAGATGAACACGATCTTCTCGTAGCGCTGCTCAAGCTGATGCAGTCGCCACGCCATATACTGCAAGCGTTGTTGGGCTTGATCTTGAAACGGGCGCGATAGACTCGGCAGCACGGCGGTAGCGAAGCGCTCGAGGGAAACCGTTTTGAGGGCGTAGGGATCGGGCATGACTGCCGCAATCGGTTGAAAGGCGTTCGTCTCCAAATCGCAGAACTCGATGGGCCAACGTTCACCCAGAGCCACTCGCAATGCCATGACGACCGGTTGGCAGGGGTCGATTGGGACATAGCTCCATGCCTCTCCCGATTCGTCTGGTTGGTCCTGTTCTTGATTGCCAGCCTGTGGGGTCCACTGGCCACCATACTGAGGTTGACAGCGTTGCAAGACCATAGCTGGGGTCGGTAAACTCTCCACTGCGGAAAGCACATGAGCCCGGAATGATTCAGGCAAACCGATCGCCAAACAATCACATTCGTGTTCCAATAACCACTGACGCACTGCCAAAGCGCAACTTCCACTTCCATGGACGACCGGCAAGCAAGTGATCCGGGAGCCAAGCGAGAGCGGTGTCGTGTGATGTGTGGATTCAGGCATGGCGTGGCTAGTTGGCGAACGAACTGGGGGACTACTGAATCTACTCAGGTTTGAGAGATTGCTGTATTCTATGGTGATTGGGACAGTGGCGTCGTCAGGGTTGCGGCAGAATTGCGAAATTTCCTAAGCATCGAGCGGGAAATAGCTGTCGCGACGTAAACGTAGCTACGTTCGCCAGAACGTAGACTCCCTGCGGTCTGGCGACCGCAGCTACGTTTACGTCGCGACAGTTATTATTCGCACGATGCTAACCTGCTGTGCGCCACGTTTCTGTATTTTAGGTAATCCATGATGGGAACATCGCTCATGAACCACTATGTTCAATCAATCATTTCAGCACCGCTTCAGGGTTTCGCGTTTGCGAATCTATTCAGTGGATTGTTACTACTGAATGGACTAGTCCCCCAGTCTGTTCATGCACAGACTACGCCAGCGGAGCAAGTCGCAGTTGCCGAATGTGTAGCGATTGAGCGATCATTGCCACCGCAAGGGTTAGAGATTGCCCCTGAGCGGTGGACCGACTGGATGTCGCGTATTGGAACGCTCGAGGTCCAGGCCGCGGTGCTGGATAGCGAGCTGAAAACGGATGTGGAAGTGCTGTTGAAGGCGTGTCGTTGGGCGGTCGAATTCCAAGAGCTGTATGTCGATAAAGACTTTGCCAAAGTCGATCGCCTGCTGGAGTTGGCCAAGCAACGGATCTCCGAGATTGGAGAGGGGAGAGCGAACTGGGCGCAAGCCACGGGGAGACAAGTTCGCGGGTTCCGTTCGCGAGTCGATGGGTGCGTGCAGCCGGTTGGCTTGGTGTTGCCGGACAATTGGCGGCAGGCTACTGAGCCATTACCGCTGTACGTGTGGCTGCACGGTCGCGGTGATAAATCGACCGACTTGCATTTTCTCTGCGAGCGTCTCGATAAGGATGGACAGATCACTCCGCCAGGAGCCATTGTCGTTCACCCCTTTGGACGTCAGTGCATCGGGTACAAATCGGCGGGCGAAACCGATGTCATGGAAGCGATCGAGTTTGTGTGTGCGAACTATCCTGTCGACCAGCGGCGAATTGTGCTAATGGGTTTTTCAATGGGAGGTGCGGGGGTGTGGCATCTGGCTGCTCACTATGGCGAGCGGTTTGTGGCTGCTAGTTCAGGTGCAGGCTTTGCCGAGACGGCGCGTTACCAAAATCTGAAACGGGACGAGTACCCCGCAGAGTACGAACAGATATTGTGGAGCGTCTACGATGTGCCGGGCTACACTCGTAATTTGTTCAATATGCCCTACGTTGCCTACAGCGGTGAGCTCGACAAGCAGATCCAATCGGCACGAGTCATGGAAGAAGCGTTTGCCGCTGAGGGACGTGAACTGCCCCACCTGATCGGTCCAGGGATGGGGCACAAGTATCATCCTGATACGTTGGCTGAGATTCTGCGACGGATGGACGTTGCCGTGCAACAGGGGCAACCCTCGCAACCGACCGAGCTCTTCATTCAAACTCGACACCCCCGTTATTCTCAACGCAGTTGGCTGTCGATCGACGGGCCGATGGAGCAATACGCTGATACACGGGTCACGGCTAAATTTAGAGATGGTCAGTGGTCGGTGGTGACCAAGAATGTGGCGCGATTGATCATCGACGCTACCAAGCGGAACTCCCCCCAAGGTGCCGTTAATATCGATGGGACGTCGGTGGCGGTTAATCCGAGTGGTAAGACATTGTTGCACCGTGTCGGCGATGCCGCTTGGGAACCTGTCGATCAGTATCCCGCAGTGAGAAAACAACCGAGGCTATCGGGGCCGATCGATGATGCCTTCATCGATCCGTTCTTAGTTGTCCTCCCCTCGGGACAGTCGTCGAACGGGCGCGTCGGCCAATGGGTGCGCTGCGAGAGTGAGAATTTGTCGCAGCGGTGGAAAATGCTCTTTCGTGGTACGTTGCGGACCAAGTTGGACAAGGATGTCACGGCAGATGATATGAAGAACTACCATCTGCTGTTGTGGGGAGACCCCGAGAGCAATTCAGTACTCAAGCAGGTCGTCGAGGCGGATGTGGCTGCGGGAGTGATCGACTGGTCGGCGTCCAAGATATCAGTCGCAGACAAGAGCTATGATGCAGCCAGTCACGTGTTGCTAGCAATTCGCCCGAACCCGCTTTCACCTGCCAAATACGCAGTAATCAATTCTGGGCCGACTTTCCGTCAGGCGCATGATCGGACCAATTCGCTGCAGAACCCCCATCTCCCCGATTGGGCCGTTGTCTCGCTCGATGCCCCCCCATCCGCCGAAAGCCCTGGCAAAGTCGAAACGGCAGGTTTTTTTGACGACAACTGGGAATTCGATCCGCAATTGAGTTGGTAAGCCATCTGCGATATTGAGCAGAATGGGTTTGATTCCTATACTGGTCCGTTTCGTTTGTAGGCAAAAGGGTTAAAGTATGAAGAGCGAGCGTCGGCACGAACTCGAAAAAAATGTTCTAGCGGACCGATTGGCGAGCGGTATCGAGTCCACGCGGTCCTTTTTGCCGCTGGTCTTTGGCGCGATCGGCTTGCTGGCTGTGCTGGCGATTGGCTGGGGGATCTACAGCAGTTATTCCAAGAGCCAGGCTTCGGTGGCCTGGACGGAGTTCTATTTCAATCTGACTCGCGGCGACGCCGATTCGTTCGTCGATTTGGCGGAGGATCATCCCGGCAGCGCGGCGTCGGGTTGGGCTCGTCAAATCGCTGGCGACAATTACTTGCAGCGTGGAATCAGTACCCTGTATAGCAACAAAGCCGAAGCCAAGGAATTGATCGGCAAGGCAATCGAGTCGTTCAAAGATGTGGAACAGCAGGCGGGCAATGCCGATCTGCGGATCAAGTCCCTGTTGGGTTTGGCTCAAGCGTACGAAACGATAGGTGAGATCGACAAAGCGGCTAGCTACTATCAGCAACTGAGCAAGGCCGCAACGCAACCGGGGTTGATTGTCGAAGCCAACGAGCGTCTCGCCTTTTTGACCAGTGCATCGGGTAAGGAGTTTTACAGTTGGTTTAGCAAGCTCGATCCGAAGCCGGACGCGCCGATCACCTTGCCGACCGACATGATGTTCCCTCCCACCACACCTGACTTGCAATTTGGTCCGACCAACACAGAGTTGAATACTCAGACTGCTCCCCCTGCTCAAACGCCCCTCGACACCAGTAGCGCCCCCGACTTGCCCGCCGCTGGACAAGTTCCGGCAATTAGTGAAGTGCCTGCGGTAAGTGAAGTTCCCGCAGTGCCAGAGGTTCCAGTCGTACAAGATACCGCGCCTGCCAGCGGAACTGCGGTTGAGACAGGTGGGCTGGAGCTTGAGGTCAAGCCCTAATCGGACAACGGCAACTTCGCGAAAATCAGAGCAATACCAGCTCGGCGCGCCAGCCGTGGGTCGCCGAAATACCAGCTCGACGCGCCAGCGAGTGGGTCGTTAGTTATTGTTAGTACAGTCTCCCTAACGTGCTAATTAGGCGTCCCACTCGCTGGCGCGTCGAGCTGATATTATGCACTCCAATTTAACAATCCAACCTTGGGCGAGAACCTTCTGTGTCAGAAAACTTGGTCTCGACCACTCTGTTTGAACATACGGTGACCGACGATCAAGAAGGTGAGCGCATTGACGCTTTGCTGGCTCTGTTGATCAACGGCTATAGTCGGGTCTTTCTCCGCAAGGTTGTCCAGGAAGGTGGCGCGCGAGTCGATAATGAGCTGGTCAAACCGAGCTTTCGGCTGCATGCCGGCCAACAGATCGCTTTCCAACTCCCTCCTCCTCCCGACGATGGACCCCAGCCTGAGAACATACCGCTAAATATCCTGTTCGAGGATGACGCGCTGATCGCCATCGACAAACCTCCGGGGATGGTCGTGCATCCGGCGAAGGGGAATTGGAGTGGTACGTTGGCGAGCGCGCTGGCGTACCACTTTCAACAACTGAGTGATATGGGTGGACCGACTCGACCTGGAATTATTCATCGGCTCGATCGCGATACCAGTGGTGTGATTTTGATCGCCAAGACCAACGGCGTGCACATGAAGCTCTCTGAGCAATTCGAACAACGGCTGGTGCGTAAAGAGTATTTCGCATTGGTAGTGGGTAAGCTGGAGCTCGACCGCGATGTGATTCGACAACCCATCGGGCCACATCCCTATCAACGTGACAAGATGGCCATTCGTCGCGAGCATCCGCAGAGCCGCGAGGCGGAGACGCGTTACGATGTGGTGCAGAGGTTTGATGGATATACCGCCGTCAAGGTGCAACCCAAGACGGGCCGTACGCATCAAATTCGCGTGCATCTGGACCATGTCGGGACCCCAGTGCTGTGTGATCGTTTGTATGCGGGGCACGCACGCGTCACGCGCGGCGAATTGGAGCGACGGCAAGTCAAACGTTTACCCACGCGTCCCGAGGACAGCGACGTAATACTTGAGCGCCAAGCGCTCCATGCGCGGCAGATCGAATTCAAACATCCCGTTACTGGACAAGAGATGCTGCTCGAAGCGCCCCTACCCCCTGACATTCAAGGCGCGCTGGATATTCTGCAGGGGCCAAGTACGTCGTAGAGATCCCATAGGAGTCGAATCATGTTCTCGGCGTTTCGCATAGTCGCTTCTTTCCAAACAATATCTCTACTCTATTCATTGTTATTGTTCTTCATGCCTCACGCGACCTTGGCTCAGGAGAAAACGAATTTTGCGTTGGCCATTCATGGTGGTGCTGGGAGTGATCCGGCGCAATGGAGTGACGAAACGAAGCAGCAACGACGTTCGGGCTTGGCCGCAGCGCTCGGTCGCGGTGTCGAACTACTACAGTCAGGAAAGACAGCGGTTGAAGTGGTTGAAAGCGTCGTCCGACTATTGGAGGATGATCCGACATTCAATGCAGGGCGAGGATGCGTACTCAATGCGGTTGGCGAACATGAACTCGATGCTTCGATCATGGATGGCAGTACTCTGAGGTGCGGTGCGGTGGCGGGAGTGAGAAGAGCGAAGAACCCAGTGTCGCTCGCACGGCGCGTGATGACCGATACAAAGCATGTGCTGTTGATCGGAAGTGGTGCCGATCAATTCGCCGAGCAACTGGGAGTGGAACTACAGGACGCTGATTACTTTCGAACGCAGCGACAGCTCGACAATTGGCAGCGTTGGAAGAGCAAGGAACCAGACGTGACGTTACATCGCCCCAGAGCGCAAGCGGCAGACGAAGATCAGCTCTATCTTGGAACCGTCGGCTGCGTGGCGCTCGACCAGCATGGAAATTTGGCGGCAGCCACCAGCACTGGTGGATTGATGGGGAAGCGTTGGGGAAGGGTAGGGGACTCTCCGCTGATTGGTGCTGGTAACTATGCCAACAACGACACATGTGCTGTCTCTGGAACGGGGGTGGGAGAGGAGTTTATTCGCCATCAAGTCGCGGCCGACATCGCCGCGCGCATGCGTTATGTTCGGCTCTCTTTGACCGAAGCGACCCTTGCTACACTGGCCCAATTGCCCGAAGATTGCGGCGGAGTCATTGCCGTGGATCCGACGGGACAGATCGTGATGGAGTTCAACACACCCGGTATGTCGCGAGCCAGCGCCGATGCCAGTGGTCGACAAACAATTCAATTGGGCCGTGATGACTAAAGTGGCTCAGGCGCTCCGCGCCGTAACGAGCATCAGCTCTAACACCATCACATTCATCAACGAAACGATTGACGTGCGACCTACGACACGGAGTGTCGTGGCACTTTATCGTTTCTCGGCAGCCCTTTATCGCTATCTTAACGACCTCTCAAGCGGCGGTGGATTTCTTCCCGAATCGTTCTTAATACCTTCATTAAACGCTTGCTCATTCTTAACGGTCTAAAAAATTCATTCGATAGAATCTCCGGCAGCTTTGGTCGACGCGTTGTCGAGCCAGCTAAATTACTCGTTGCCAGGAGATTTCTCGTGCGCATGAACTGGAAGAGACCAGCCTTTACGCTGGTGGAGTTGTTGGTGGTGATTGCCATTATTGGCATCTTGGTTGGCCTGTTGTTGCCAGCCGTGCAAGCGGCCCGCGAAGCGGCGCGGCGGATGCAATGCTCGAACAATCTCAAGCAGATTGGGCTGGCGTTCATGAATCATGAATCGGCGTTCAAGTACTTGCCCCAAGGGCCTTATGACGGCGATCCAACTCTGGGGGGGGACGCTTCGGACTACAACGAAGCCGCTGGACAATACGAAGGTTCGACCTGCTGCAATGCAGCCAGCCCCAAGGGCTGGAGCCATTGGTTTAAGATTCTCCCGTACATGGAGCAGCAAAATGTTTACAACATTGCCAATTTCAATTTGCCACCACTCCACCGCGCTTCATCGCCAGGTGGGGCGCGTAAGCCCAACTACAATGGCGAAGACAGCGTTGCCAGCGCGTTGATCTCGACGTACTACTGCCCTTCGCGACGTGGTGCCACCGGTTATGGATCGGCACAGTTGGGGCGCTGCGACTATGCGGGTTGTGCAGGTTTCTACCAGGGAGAGCAGCTTGAGCATGGAACGCAAGGTGGTTGGAACCCACCTATCTGGGATCCTCAGATTCCTGCTCCACCGCTGGGCATGAGCCCACGTCGTAACGAAAGGACGACTGAGAATTTTGGTAATGCGGGAGGTCGCAAGGGTTATTTGGTGTGGAGTGCTCAAGGGGCTAAACGCAAGATAGGAGATGTGATCGATGGTACTTCCAACAGCATAATGTGTGCGGAGAAATCGCTGCCACCTAGCCGCCATGGCTCCGATGGCGGCGACAACGAACGTTGGAACAATGCTGGATGGGATGAATGTGTTCTACGTTGGCACTTTCCGCCGATGGCCGATAACGACCCACGCAATGTGCCACTCAAGGACATGGTCGCTGGTTCGGGCACGGTTTGGCGTCGCTACTTCGGTTCGAGCCATCCGGGTGGTCTAAACTCAGTCTTTGGTGATGGTTCGGTGCGTTTTGCATCGTTCAATGTTGACGCCATCGTGTGGATGCGAGCTTGCGTGATCGACGACGGACAACCTTCGGTCGGAATCGAATAGACGGCCCATCAAAATCGACTTGTCAAAATTGACACACTTACCCATGAGCCGAATCGTCTCTTCTCGATTCTCAACTTCGATCTTCGCCGCGATTCGGCTCATGGCTTCTTTGTCCATTTACAACTGCTCACAGGGAGATCCCAATGACTAGAGCTAAGTTCTTGTTTCTTTTTTTGTTTCTCGCTAACTCCGTGGTGGGTTGCGGTGGTGGGGGTACCAATGCCCCCACGGCAGAATTCTCAGACGAACAAATGGCAGCCATCGCGGCTGAGGATGCTGCCGTGGCTGACGAGGAAATGGGGGGCGGCATGCGTCCCGTGAAACGCAAGCAGCAGAAGTAAATCTCAATGTGGAGCGCACTCGCAGAGCGTGTGACTGGCACTGTCGCGGTGCAATGTGACAAACATGTTTCAGGAATTGGTGAACTCGTGATTATCAACGCAACTATTCGTCAGCCAAGATTTCGTTGGCTGACTCTACTTTTAATATCGACGATGATCGGTTGTGGAAAGCAGGTGACTTATATTCCTCCTTTGCCAGCCAAGGTCGAAACGCACGCGATACCCAATCCAGATTTCATCAGTTGGTCGGGTTATCCAGTTGGGACAAAACTGGTGCGGTACAAGGAGATTTCCAACACTGAGGGAGTGGTGAAAGTCACGACCACATTGGTTCTGAAAGACAAGACTCCGACGCAAGTGGTGGTTGAGAGTCAAATCAATGTCGTGCGCCCCGATTCCTCCGTGGAGAATCCTCCCCAAGAGTTTGTGTTCCCGGCTGAATATCAAGTGCCATTGGAAATGAAAGCCGACAGTTACGATCTCCCCTCGCCGATCGCCAGAAAAACCGGTGAAGAAAAGATCACGTTGGCTGGTCGCCAATTCGACGCGGAGGTTTTTGAATGGGAGGGGACGCTCGAGTCGGGTAAGGTCGACCTCAAGCTGTGGCGCAGCCGCGATTTTCCAGGGCGTCAAATTCGCTTGCTCACCGACTACCGGCGGGACAACGACGAGCAGGCCAAAGAAGAAGTGGTGGAGTTGGTAATTCCGCAGTCGCCTAGCGACGGCGGGTGATTGCGAGGAGTCGAGCGGAAATGGTAGTTCGCCGCTTGCGCTAGCTGCAGAGCAGCGGATTTTTCTAGCCTGGGGTGGAGCAGAGTGAGCGTAGCGAACGGAGCGTAACCCCAGGATGATATGGTCGGACGCTTGGGCGGACGAGCGTTATATTCAACCTCAGGCGGATCCAATTCGAGTTCCGAAAGCTTCGGTTACGGTTATCGGGTATGGGCGATGTGATTACGGACGAACCGTTGTGCGTCGCTTCGGAAATGGAAAATGGAATGGGGTTTCTCGAGGCAACCCTAGGGTTTTGCTTGGCTCGCTGGTGCTCGCCGCGCTCCACCCTAGGCTAGAAAAGCCCGCCGCTCTGCGGCTACCGACTCATCGCCACGCGATCAAAAACGGCGCGTCGCGATGAATTATTTTTCCTCGGCGCTTCCGACGGGCACGGGTTCTTCTTCGTGCTTGCGATTCTCGCCACGGAAGATCAACCGCACGGCCTTGCCGGCTTCATCCTTGGCGGTATCGACCACAATGGTGTTCACCCCTTCGAAGGCACCACGCAGAATCTCTTCCGCTAGTGGATCCTCGATGCGTTGCTCCAAGGCACGACGCAGCGGACGTGCCCCATAATCGAGATTGGCACCCTTCTTGATCAAAAACTCTTTCGACTCGTCCGTCAGCTCCAGCTCGTAGCCGCGATCGTTGAGTCGAGTACGAACCTTGGAAAGTTCGAAATCGATGACCTTCTTCAAATCTTCTTGGTTCAAATGTCGGAAGATGATCGTGTCATCCAGTCGATTCAAGAACTCGGGGCGGAAGACGCGTTCGATCTGATCCATTACCCGCTGCTTCATGCTCTCATACGAGCTGTCGTCGTCGGGTTTCTGGAAGCCGAAGGCCGATTCGTTCTTAATCGCGTCAGCACCAGCATTGGTGGTCAGAATCAAAATCACGTTACGGAAATCAATATTGCGTCCGAAGGAATCGGTCAAGCGACCTTCCTCCATGACTTGCAGGAGCATATTGAACACATCTGGGTGAGCCTTCTCGATTTCGTCGAGCAGAACCACCGCGTAGGGTCGACGACGAATTTTTTCGGTCAGTTGGCCACCTTCCTCGTAGCCGACATAGCCGGGGGGGGCACCTACCAAGCGACTGATGTTGTGCTTCTCCATGTATTCGCTCATGTCGATGTGCACCAGTGCATCGGCATCGCCGAACATGTATTCGGCCAGCGCCTTGGCGAGCAAGGTTTTACCCACACCGGTGGGACCAGCAAAAACGAAGCAGCCGGTCGGGCGACGTGGATCTTTGAGTCCGCTGCGGCTGCGGCGAACCGCTTTGGCGACAGCCGACACGGCTTGCTCCTGGCTGACGACCCGCTTGTGCAGCTCGCCTTCCATTTGCATCAGTCGCGCGCTATCTTCGGTGCTCAGGCGTGTCAGCGGAATCCCGGTCATCTTGGAGACCACTTCGCAGATCACATCTTCGTCGACGATGCCATCGGTTTCGCGACTCTTATCGCGCCAATCACGCGTGATTTCTTCTTTCTTCTTGCGAAGCTTGTCAGCTTTGTCGCGTAGCGAGGCAGCCTTTTCAAAGTCTTGATTGGCTACTGCGTCTTCCTTCTCCTTGTTGAGCTTTTCGATATCTTCGTCGATCTCCTTCAGATCGGGTGGCTTGGACATATTGCGCAGTCGAATTCGCGCGCCAGCTTCGTCGATCACATCGATGGCCTTATCAGGGAGGCACCGCGCGGTGATGTAACGCTCGCTCATTTCCACGGCAGCCACCACTGCGTCGTCGGTGAATTTGACGCGGTGATGCTCTTCGTAGCGCTCACGCAAGCCCTTGATGATCTCGATCGTTTCGTCCTTGCTGGTCGGTTCGACGATGATCTCTTGGAAGCGACGCGCCAGCGCGTTGTCCTTCTCGATGTATTTGCGATATTCGTCCAGCGTGGTGGCACCGATGCATTGGATTTCACCGCGCGCCAAGGCAGGTTTGAGCACGTTGGCTGCGTCGATAGCACCTTCAGCGCCTCCAGCACCCACCAGCGTGTGCAATTCGTCAATGAACAGAATTGTATTTTTGGCACGACGGACTTCGTTCATTACCGCCTTGATCCGCTCTTCGAATTGACCTCGGTATTTGGTCCCCGCAACCATCATGGCCAAGTCGAGGACGACGATCCGTTTGTCAGCCAAGATTTCAGGAACATCGCCAGAGATAACGCGTTGCGCGAATCCTTCGACGATGGCAGTTTTGCCCACGCCAGCTTCGCCCAAGAGGACTGGATTGTTCTTGCTGCGACGGCAGAGGATCTGCACCGCGCGTTCGATCTCGCGAGCGCGACCGATTACTGGATCGAGCTTGTTTTGTTTGGCTAGTTCGGTCAAGTCGCGACCAAAGCTATCCAGGGCGGGGGTCTTGCTCTTTGAGCCTTTGGAGGAACCACTGGCTTCGCGTTCGCCGCCACTCCCTTCACGTCCACCACGCTCACCCCCTTCGCCACTTTCCATACCGTGACCGAGGAGATTGAGCACTTCTTCGCGAACATCGTCGAGCTTCAGTCCCAGATTCATGAGGACTTGTGCGGCCACACCTTCTTGCTCGCGTAGCAGACCGAGCAGAATGTGTTCGGTGCCGACGTAGTTGTGATTAAGATTGCGAGCCTCCTCCATCGAGTACTCGATCACTTTCTTGGCGCGTGGCGTCTGGGGCAGCTTACCGATCGTCACCATTTCGGGACCGCTCTGCACCAGTTTCTCGACTTCGAGTCGAATCTTGCGCAAATCAACGTCCAAATTCTTAAGGACGTTTGCGGCCACGCCACTCCCTTCCTTGACGAGCCCCAGCAAAATATGTTCGGTCCCGATGTACTCGTGATTGAACCGCTGCGCCTCTTGATTGGCCAACTGCATTACTTTGCGAGCACGGTCAGTAAAACGTTCGTACATGGTTAACCCCTATGTGAGCCGCAAGCGGCCAACGCGAAGCCGTCGACAATCGACGGAAAAGTGCAAATTGAAAAAGTTTGGCAGCAAAAACAAACCGGCTGGTAATTTGCAAACCTTATGCCAATCCCCAAAAGGTGTCAAAATGGCGCAATTAAGGCAAGTAGGGGCAAATCAAATTCAACCGTATCGTAGTTCTGCCCGCTAAATAGCCAAGCGTCCCCGGTTTAGGTCGGTTTTGGCAGGCAAAACCCCAAGCCGAAGTGCTTCAGCGCGCGGTTCTAGCAATGGTAACGGTTTTTGGCTTCGATTGTGAGGTCAGCTTGCCGCTACGGAGCTCAGAAAGACACTTCATTTTGGGGCGTAGTCAAGGTTCACCTAGGTTTTTACCCAGTTTGACCAATCGCGACATTTCTGACAGTCCGTAGTTATGCGCTGGACACTTTTATTTCGTCCCGCCCCTCAGACTCGACTCCTTCCGCCCCTTCTTCCGCTCGACTCTGCTCGATCAAGACCTTTTCACGCTCGATTTCGAAGTGCCATCGCGCGGCGGTATCCAGTAATTCGAGTTGCCCCAGTCGTCGCGCAGCTGCGGGAAAGCGTTTCGCACGTCGCAGTACCCCTACCAATAACAACAGCGCTTCGGCATCGCGCGGATGATCTCGCAGAATCCGTAGCAGTTTGGCTTCCGCTTCGAACCAATTGCCATGTAGGTAATCCGCTTGCGCTTCGACAAACGCTTGGGAGCTAACTGTGTCGGCGGTGGCCAAGAGTGTTGGTAAGCGGAGGCAATTGCGAATAGTGCTTGTGAACCAAGTTGCGATTGCTACCAACCACATCAGACGCAACAAGCTGACTGAAATCCAGTCGGACCAGACGAAGGTTGCTAGCAACAGCCAACATACGCACCAAGTAAATACTAAAGAAACAGCCAAACCGCGCGCGACACCCAGCAACCATGCCGTTGGCAATCCTGGCCACAAGCAGACTGGACGTAGCGCGAACATGGATGAGTCTCGAAATGAGAGTTTTTTCAAAGTGTCAGGCAATTCTTGGATCGACACTAAGGCTTTTACAGAATCTACGGTTTGGACTCCAGCGCAATGTGACATCAAGCCAACAGCTTCTGGGGGTTGTGGCTTTTCTGACAGGCTATCGGGCGGTATGCTATCGCTTTCTAATTGGGCAGCATCGACGTTCAACCACAACACCAGCTCGACGTGCCAGCGCGTGGGGCGTCTGTTCGGGCGTTTCGGGCGACCTTCGGGCCCCAAAGCCAGGGACCCACTCGCTGGCGCGTCGAGCTGATACTGGGGCAGGGTGGCTCTGACCAATTAAATTTACATGCAGCATCAACGGTTTTCGGAAACGCACAGATGAGTGAAGCAAAAGTAAAAGGTCATGTCCACTTGGTCGAAGAGACGAAGACTTTTGGACAAAAAGGTTTTCGCAAGCGGATGGTGGTGCTGGAACAAGACAACGGTCGTTTTCAAAGCTTCATTCCGATCGATTTCATCCAGGATGCCTGCGATCAGGTTGACGGATTGAAGGTCGGCGATGAAATCGAAGTCACCTATCGACTCGGCGGTCGCAAGTGGCAACGTGATGCTGATAGCGAAGTCAAGTTTTTCCTTAGTTGTGAGGCGGTTAACTTTCGCGTGCTAAGCGGAGCGGCTGGCGGGGAAGGGGCTTCAGGCTTCAGTGGCGATCCAAACAGCGATCTGGCCGAAGCCGCCTACGAAGAGGATGAAGATATTCCATTCTAACGAAAGAACTTTAAGTTCCGTCCTGTCGTGAACGTCAGGCGCTAGCTGTGGGCGGTAACTTGCGGAATCGCTCACGGCTAGCGTCTGAGGCTCACTGGCACGAGTGAATTGGGAAAGCCCAACAGGCGAGAAGCACTCATGAATTGTGACTGGCGATGCGTGTCTTGCCTGTGGCCCCTCCTCTGCTGGTTGTCCATCTCGATGGCTCCGACGGTTGGCCTAAGATTGCATGCCCAGGCGCGCGGCGAATTGACGTTCCAGTTTTGTGAGCAGGAGAGCGCTGCGCCCCTCATCACGCGCGTCAAAATTCTCTCCTCTACCGGGCAGCCACAGCGCGTACGTGGTGCGCTCCATCAACAAGGTTGGAACTTGTTTGAAGGGCCTCTGACCTACACCGGCAGGATTGGCGACTACACCTATCAAGCCTCTCATGGACCACAGTTTTCGGCCGCGTCGGGGGGCTTCACGCTCGACCTAAAGTCGCAGGGGGTAGACGTTATTCAACTCCCTCGCAAAGTGGATTTAGCACTAGAAGGTTGGGTCGGAGGAGATTTGCTAAGCCAAGTGGATGCGGACGAATCACTCCGTTGGTTGGCTGCCGAGGATCTAACGCTGACGGCGATTGTGGTCGATCATGTGACCGCAGTGGATCAAGTGCCAGCCCAACCAGCGCCATCGGCCGCAGATCAGCCCGAGATATTGCTGACATCAAGTGACCCTGCGCGGTGGGTTCATGATCGGAGCTATTGGGATGCGCGCGGCGGTAGCGGTCTAGTATTGCATCATTGGTTGCCACCAGCAGAGGTGCCGGCTGAATTGCCCTCGAGTCGATTGCTGGTGCTGGCCAAAGGGGCTGCTCGCCGGCCGCCGCAGTTGCCCGTTCATGCCGAGATTCAAAACTTGTGCGCACGTGATGTTCCGATCTGGTTGGCTTCGGGAAAGATCGATTCAGTGCAACTACTCGGGAGCCATCTCACCGTCGACGGCCAGCGGGCGAGTCGCATTGAACCGATGATCGAACCGGAGCCCGGAAGATTTCGCGGGCCCCTTCGGGATGGCAGGCTGGTGGAGTACGTGTACTGGCAAATGCTTGAGTGTGGATTGTACTTGCCACCGACCGCAGGTAGCAACTTTGGCAAGAATGCTTCTCCTTTAGGCTACAATCGAGTGTATGCCTACGCGCCGCATCCCACCCCAGAAGCTTGGTGGCAAGCGGTTTGCGACGGACAGAGCTTCGTAACCAATGGTCCGCTGTTGCGAGCGACGGTCAATGGCGAAATTCCTGGCAAGCGATTTGTGCTAGGGGAGGGGAGTGCATTAGAACTCGAAATCGGCCTGTCACTCACCGTGGCCGATCCCGTCGAGTACCTGGAGGTGGTCTTCAATGGTCAGACACTCTATCGCGCTCGATTGGACGAATACGCACGCGCCGGTGGTCGCATTCCACCTTTGAGTGTCAAGGAAAGTGGCTGGTTGCTAGTGCGAGTTGTCACCGAGCGCGATACCACGTATCGCTTGGCTACAACTGCTCCGTTCATCGTCCAAGTCGGCGAACGGGGACGAATTAGCGGGGGAGCGGTCGCCTTTTTTCAAGCTTGGCTCGAGAAGTCGGCGGAGCAGATCGCCGCGTCTAGCCCCGAGGCGAGTGCCGCAGCGGCTCCCTACGTGACCGCCGCCCGCCAGTTCTGGAAGCAGCGAGCGGAGAAAGCTACCGTGCCGTAGAGAGTTGAGTTGCCGGCGGTCTCTACTTATTGCCTCGCAAGGGATATAATACTATTTCGCGACGACATACCAAAATTTGCGGAATTGCGATCTGGTCACCGTCCGGAGGCTTAGAGTTTTTAATTCGTAACCCGTGATCCCAATGGATACTATGGCGCAGGACTACTATCAATTGCTGGGGGTGAGTAAATCGGCCTCAGCGGACGAACTTCAGAAAGCCTATCGCAAGTTGGCGCGCAAGTACCATCCCGATTTGAATCCAGATGACAGTGCGGCTCAGCAAAAATTCAAAGACGTTCAGCTCGCTTACGATGTGCTAAATGATCCCGAAAAAAGAAAGATGTACGATCAGTTCGGCCCCGACTACGAACGAGCGCAGGGGAGCCCGTTTCGTGGCGGTGGACCAGGCGGTGGCGGATTCGAAGAGGTGTTTGGAGGTGGAGCTGGTCCGGGTGGATTTCAATTTGACGGCGACTTAGGAGATCTATTTCGGCAATTCACAGGTGGCGGTGGAGGAGCGCGGGCCACTCGCGCTCGGCCGCAAACCAAAGGACGCGACCTGTCGACCGAACAGACCATTGCGTTCAATACAGCAGTGCTGGGGGGGGAAGCGTCCATTGCCATTCAACGCGGTGGCAAAGTGGAATCGCTGCAAGTCAAGATACCACCGGGTGTGGAAACTGGACGCAAGATCCGCCTGCGCGGTCAGGGAGAGGCTTCGCCCGGGGGAGGGCCA
This sequence comes from Pirellulaceae bacterium, assembly GCA_041741715.1. Classification (GTDB taxonomy): domain Bacteria; phylum Planctomycetota; class Planctomycetia; order Pirellulales; family Pirellulaceae; genus Aureliella. The sequence goes on from JBGSJT010000774.1 coordinate 17,820, forward strand.
GCGGGCGATTTGATTGTCACGTTGAAGGTGGCGAATCATCCATCTTTCAAACGCGCGGGACAGAATCTCGAACTGCGATTGCCAATCACATTGGGAGAAGCCGCCCTGGGTGCCACGCTCGATTTGCCCACTCCCGGCGGAACCGTCGCTTTGAAAATTCCGGCAGGGAGCAGCAGTGGGCAGAAGTTGCGTGTGAAAGGGCAGGGGGTTCGCAACACCACTGGCGAAGCGGGAGATTTGTTGGTCGAACTGCTGATCAAACTCCCTGAGCCCGTGACGACAGCCAGCCCATTGCCGGACGAAACGCGGCAGGCGATCGAGCACTTGGAAGGACTCTATTCCGCAAGTGTGCGTGGAAAGATTGTGTGGTAGGCGCATGACCGCTGCACGCTCCTCTACCAGTGGTTTTCCCGCAACCAAACGCCTCAAGCGGCCAAGCGAATTCGCAGCAGTATTCGATCGCGGTAAAGTGGCCGCCGACGATGTATTGGTCATGCACGCAGTTCGTTCCGAGCAGCTAGAATCGCGGATCGGCTTAAGTGTCTCCAAGAAAGTGGGCAACTCACCCGAACGCAATCGTTGGAAACGACTGATTCGCGAATCGTTCCGTCGCAATGCAGTGCAACTGCCAACACATTTGTGGCTGGTCGTGCGCCCGCGTCGCGGTGCCGTACCCGATTTCCATGCGATCCAAGGCTCGTTGGTACGACTTGCCAAAAAGTTGGAACGAAAGCTGTAAGTAACCGAAAGTCGCTGATCGCTCCGCCGATCAGTGTTATTCACTAGTGCTTTTCATCAGATCATTTCTTGAGTATCACATCGGTCGTGTCCACCTACTCGGTAACCCACAGCAACTGATCCACAACCTCCAAGCGACTGACCGGCGGAGCGATCAGCGACTATACCGGAAACGGTTTTTGATCGATGGTCAACTGGATGAATTCCAGCAACTCGTCGCCGCCACCAGCGAAGATCAATTCCCCCAATCTGTGCGTCTCATCGCGATCGATGCGATGGTGATCGGGAAGTACAATTCGGCGGAAATCGACGGCATCCTGTTGTTTGCGGACCCATTCACGATAGGGTGAGACGATGGCTGAATACTTGGCAGCTAGCGACGCTTCACGCGTTGGCAGGCGATGTCCGGTACTCGGGTCGATCCATACGCAGTCGCTTAAGATGCCCAACTGACAATCGTCATTGGGGAGCATGATATCGATAACCACTTGGGGTGGCTGACCGCCATGCGTTTCACCAGGATCAACAAAACGGACCACGATTGGGCTATCGCGTATTTCTAGCTTGGGCCAACTTTTTGAGATGGCCGCGACTGCTGCGTCGCGCTCGTCACGGGCTACCATCACATCGACATCCTGCGTCGCTCGGGGCTGGGATAGATAGCCGACGTAGCCATACAGCCCCATTAGCACCCAGTTCTTGACACCCCCTTCGACCAACGTCTCAATCACCTGCTCAGGAGTTATTTTCATCGACAACGGCCTCCATGTTTCGCGAAAATTGTTCGTAATATGGTTAGCGATCTCCAAGCCAGCAGCATGCCCAACCGGTTGCGTTGGCAACCCAATATCATAACTGGCGTTTTCCGATGAACCTGGTCGGAATCGTTCGAGTGCTTCGCGGATGCGTTGGTCTCTGTCACTGATCATTGTCGCCAACTTTTCCTTTGCTGTCGCAAATCGTAATCGTTCATGCCGCTGCGTGCCCAAGGGCAAAATTCTTAGTCTTGATCATACTCTTAATCCTAGGCAGTGCGGTAGCTATCTCTGGATGGTGATGGGCTGCGATCGTTCGGTGAAATTGATTCGCAAAGTCTCCCACTGCAATGCGCCACGCGATAGTCGCTCTGTCGGTGTATGATTGAGGATAGGATTAACAGTTTGTCTCATCACTCCAAGCGCTTCATTCACTGTGCGAGCGAGGTTTCACTTTGATCAGTCTCTTTGATCTTTTCAAAATCGGCGTTGGTCCCAGTAGTTCGCATACCGTTGGCCCGATGCTGGCCGCTCTCCGATTCGTTCAGCAATTGGATCGTGAACTGTCGCAAGCAGGGAGGTCGACCGAGCAAGTCGAGCGATTGCAAGTCGAGTTGTTTGGTTCGCTGGCGTTAACTGGCTTGGGGCATCGCACCGATCGAGCTGTGATTGCTGGATTGTGCGGCGAACATCCGCGCACCGTCGAGCCCGAAACGATCGATCCACTGTACGAACAAGTCGAGCAGTCACAGCAACTGCCATGGTTGGGGCGACACACTGTGCAGTTTGATGTTTCTACCGATCTAGTCTTCAATCGCACGACCTTTTTGCCACAACATCCCAACGGCATGCGCTGCTCGGCTTTCGATAGCCATGGAAGCGAAGTGTTGTCGCGCGAGTATTTTTCTGTCGGTGGTGGGTTTGTCGTCGAAGCGGAGCAATTGATGGCCAATCGCGATGAGCAAGTTCAATTGGAAAATGTTCCACTTCCATTCGCATCTGCAGAGGAGTTACTAGCGATTTGCCAGAGGGAGAGTCTATCGATCGCGGAGGTCGTACATCGCAATGAATTGAGCTTTCGCGGTGCCACACAGATGTTGCGCGAGCTGGATGAGATCTGGAGCGTTATGCGCGAGTCGATCGAGGTCGGTTGTCACACCGAAGGGCTGTTGCCCGGCGGCTTGCGAATCCGTCGCCGTGCGCCTGATATCTTTCGTAAGCTCACCAGTGAACAGGAGATCTGCGATCGCGAGGGGACCGTTAGTAGTGATCCGCTCCGCCGGATGGATTGGGTCAATTTGTTTGCCCTGGCGGTCAACGAACAAAATGCGGCCGGTGGCCGCGTGGTGACTGCGCCTACCAATGGTGCGGCTGGCATCATCCCAGCGGTCTGTACCTACTATCAAAGATTTCTAAGCAGCAATCATCGCACTGCAACTCCTTGCGTGGGGAACTCCAGCACTGAATCGTCGCATGCTGGTGTGCACGAGTTCCTGAAAACGGCCGCAGCGATAGGCATGCTTTACAAACGCAATGCATCGTTATCGGCTGCCGAGATGGGTTGCCAGGGCGAAGTGGGCGTCGCATGTTCCATGGCCGCCGCAGGCTTAGCTGCAGTGATGGGAGGGACGCCCCAACAAGTGGAGAATGCCGCTGAAATCGGGATGGAACACAATCTGGGACTGACCTGCGATCCAATAGCTGGATTGGTTCAAGTCCCCTGCATTGAGCGCAACACGATGGGAGCAGTGAAGGCCATCAACGCCGCGCGCTTAGCAGTGCTGTATGGCGACGGCCAGCACCGCGTGTCGCTCGACAAAGTCATCGAGACCATGCGTCAAACAGGCATCGACATGCAGAGTAAATACAAAGAAACCAGCCTCGGTGGATTGGCCGTCAACGTCACGGTCTGTTAGTTGAATGGTTCCAAGTTCTAGGTTCCAAGTCTCAAGTCTCAAGTCTCAAGTCTTAAGCCTCAACTACTGCGTGAAGTCTGGAAGGTAACGTGGTGCGGCGTTGACAGGGCGACGCATGGCACCAGCCACGATGGTAATGCCCAGCGTGGCAGTGTGGATCAGCCAACAACCGTCGTTGCTCGTGATCGTCCGCAATGTGACAAAGGAGATCAGCAACAGTGTGCCAAAGTAAAGTAGTTGTGTGAGCGCACATTCTACGTCGCCGCGTTGCATATACAACGCCGCAATGGCCCACAACGCAAGTGCAGGGACCAAAAAACTAGAGCACATTACGACGGAGTTGATGAGTGGTTCCATCCATGGATCCCCGAAAGCAAGGAGAGTTGTTTGCTGAAACTTTTTAGCGGTCGCTATTCATAGCACACCGCCACCGGTCATCAACACTGCAAACTTGAAGTTTTTTCTTGAATCCTCCCGGAAAAACGCGATTCATGAAGCGCATAATGGACGAACAACTTCTGCCCGAGCAACGCGCCAAATTCGAGGGGCTTTTACAAAGTCAATAGTACGATCAGCAACGGAGAAACAGCGGAAGTACTGACGGACCGAAGGTCCAGCCGATTATTTAGCCCAGGCCGAACGTAGCGAGCTTGCGAGCGAAGTGCTGGCCTGGGGGCTCGGGCCCAAGACATCCAGGGTCCCCAGCTTGGGTTTCGGCGGCATATGCCGCCGAAACCCAAGCTGGGGACCCTGGATGTCTTGGGCCCGAGCCCCCAGGCCAGCACTTCGCTCGCAAGCTCGCTACGTTCGGCCTGGGCTAAATAATCGGCTGGACCTTCGGTCCGTCAGTACTTCCGCTGTTTCTCCGTTGCTGATCGTACTATTGACTTTGTAAAAGCCCCTCGAATTTGGCGCGTTGCTCGGGCAGAAGTTGTTCGTCCATTATGCGCTTCATGAATCGCGTTTTTCCGGGAGGATTCAAGAAAAAACTTCAAGTTTGCAGTGTTGATGACCGGTGGCGGTGTGCTATGAATAGCGACCGCTAAAAAGTTTCAGCAAACAACTCTCCTTGCTTTCGGGGATCCATGGATGGAACCACTCATCAACTCCGTCGTAATGTGCTCTAGTTTTTTGGTCCCTGCACTTGCGTTGTGGGCCATTGCGGCGTTGTATATGCAACGCGGCGACGTAGAATGTGCGCTCACACAACTACTTTACTTTGGCACACTGTTGCTGATCTCCTTTGTCACATTGCGGACGATCACGAGCAACGACGGTTGTTGGCTGATCCACACTGCCACGCTGGGCATTACCATCGTGGCTGGTGCCATGCGTCGCCCTGTCAACGCCGCACCACGTTACCTTCCAGACTTCACGCAGTAGTTGAGGCTTAAGACTTGAGACTTGAGACTTGAGACTTGGAACCTAGAACTTGGAACCATTCAACTAACAGACCGTGACGTTGACGGCCAATCCACCGAGGCTGGTTTCTTTGTATTTACTCTGCATGTCGATGCCTGTTTGACGCATGGTCTCGATGACTTTGTCGAGCGACACGCGGTGCTGGCCGTCGCCATACAGCACTGCTAAGCGCGCGGCGTTGATGGCCTTCACTGCTCCCATCGTGTTGCGCTCAATGCAGGGGACTTGAACCAATCCAGCTATTGGATCGCAGGTCAGTCCCAGATTGTGTTCCATCCCGATTTCAGCGGCATTCTCCACTTGTTGGGGCGTCCCTCCCATCACTGCAGCTAAGCCTGCGGCGGCCATGGAACATGCGACGCCCACTTCGCCCTGGCAACCCATCTCGGCAGCCGATAACGATGCATTGCGTTTGTAAAGCATGCCTATCGCTGCGGCCGTTTTCAGGAACTCGTGCACACCAGCATGCGACGATTCAGTGCTGGAGTTCCCCACGCAAGGAGTTGCAGTGCGATGATTGCTGCTTAGAAATCTTTGATAGTAGGTACAGACCGCTGGGATGATGCCAGCCGCACCATTGGTAGGCGCAGTCACCACGCGGCCACCGGCCGCATTTTGTTCGTTGACCGCCAGGGCAAACAAATTGACCCAATCCATCCGGCGGAGCGGATCACTACTAACGGTCCCCTCGCGATCGCAGATCTCCTGTTCACTGGTGAGCTTACGAAAGATATCAGGCGCACGGCGACGGATTCGCAAGCCGCCGGGCAACAGCCCTTCGGTGTGACAACCGACCTCGATCGACTCGCGCATAACGCTCCAGATCTCATCCAGCTCGCGCAACATCTGTGTGGCACCGCGAAAGCTCAATTCATTGCGATGTACGACCTCCGCGATCGATAGACTCTCCCTCTGGCAAATCGCTAGTAACTCCTCTGCAGATGCGAATGGAAGTGGAACATTTTCCAATTGAACTTGCTCATCGCGATTGGCCATCAATTGCTCCGCTTCGACGACAAACCCACCACCGACAGAAAAATACTCGCGCGACAACACTTCGCTTCCATGGCTATCGAAAGCCGAGCAGCGCATGCCGTTGGGATGTTGTGGCAAAAAGGTCGTGCGATTGAAGACTAGATCGGTAGAAACATCAAACTGCACAGTGTGTCGCCCCAACCATGGCAGTTGCTGTGACTGCTCGACTTGTTCGTACAGTGGATCGATCGTTTCGGGCTCGACGGTGCGCGGATGTTCGCCGCACAATCCAGCAATCACAGCTCGATCGGTGCGATGCCCCAAGCCAGTTAACGCCAGCGAACCAAACAACTCGACTTGCAATCGCTCGACTTGCTCGGTCGACCTCCCTGCTTGCGACAGTTCACGATCCAATTGCTGAACGAATCGGAGAGCGGCCAGCATCGGGCCAACGGTATGCGAACTACTGGGACCAACGCCGATTTTGAAAAGATCAAAGAGACTGATCAAAGTGAAACCTCGCTCGCACAGTGAATGAAGCGCTTGGAGTGATGAGACAAACTGTTAATCCTATCCTCAATCATACACCGACAGAGCGACTATCGCGTGGCGCATTGCAGTGGGAGACTTTGCGAATCAATTTCACCGAACGATCGCAGCCCATCACCATCCAGAGATAGCTACCGCACTGCCTAGGATTAAGAGTATGATCAAGACTAAGAATTTTGCCCTTGGGCACGCAGCGGCATGAACGATTACGATTTGCGACAGCAAAGGAAAAGTTGGCGACAATGATCAGTGACAGAGACCAACGCATCCGCGAAGCACTCGAACGATTCCGACCAGGTTCATCGGAAAACGCCAGTTATGATATTGGGTTGCCAACGCAACCGGTTGGGCATGCTGCTGGCTTGGAGATCGCTAACCATATTACGAACAATTTTCGCGAAACATGGAGGCCGTTGTCGATGAAAATAACTCCTGAGCAGGTGATTGAGACGTTGGTCGAAGGGGGTGTCAAGAACTGGGTGCTAATGGGGCTGTATGGCTACGTCGGCTATCTATCCCAGCCCCGAGCGACGCAGGATGTCGATGTGATGGTAGCCCGTGACGAGCGCGACGCAGCAGTCGCGGCCATCTCAAAAAGTTGGCCCAAGCTAGAAATACGCGATAGCCCAATCGTGGTCCGTTTTGTTGATCCTGGTGAAACGCATGGCGGTCAGCCACCCCAAGTGGTTATCGATATCATGCTCCCCAATGACGATTGTCAGTTGGGCATCTTAAGCGACTGCGTATGGATCGACCCGAGTACCGGACATCGCCTGCCAACGCGTGAAGCGTCGCTAGCTGCCAAGTATTCAGCCATCGTCTCACCCTATCGTGAATGGGTCCGCAAACAACAGGATGCCGTCGATTTCCGCCGAATTGTACTTCCCGATCACCATCGCATCGATCGCGATGAGACGCACAGATTGGGGGAATTGATCTTCGCTGGTGGCGGCGACGAGTTGCTGGAATTCATCCAGTTGACCATCGATCAAAAACCGTTTCCGGTATAGTCGCTGATCGCTCCGCCGGTCAGTCGCTTGGAGGTTGTGGATCAGTTGCTGTGGGTTACCGAGTAGGTGGACACGACCGATGTGATACTCAAGAAATGATCTGATGAAAAGCACTAGTGAATAACACTGATCGGCGGAGCGATCAGCGACTTTCGGTTACTTACAGCTTTCGTTCCAACTTTTTGGCAAGTCGTACCAACGAGCCTTGGATCGCATGGAAATCGGGTACGGCACCGCGACGCGGGCGCACGACCAGCCACAAATGTGTTGGCAGTTGCACTGCATTGCGACGGAACGATTCGCGAATCAGTCGTTTCCAACGATTGCGTTCGGGTGAGTTGCCCACTTTCTTGGAGACACTTAAGCCGATCCGCGATTCTAGCTGCTCGGAACGAACTGCGTGCATGACCAATACATCGTCGGCGGCCACTTTACCGCGATCGAATACTGCTGCGAATTCGCTTGGCCGCTTGAGGCGTTTGGTTGCGGGAAAACCACTGGTAGAGGAGCGTGCAGCGGTCATGCGCCTACCACACAATCTTTCCACGCACACTTGCGGAATAGAGTCCTTCCAAGTGCTCGATCGCCTGCCGCGTTTCGTCCGGCAATGGGCTGGCTGTCGTCACGGGCTCAGGGAGTTTGATCAGCAGTTCGACCAACAAATCTCCCGCTTCGCCAGTGGTGTTGCGAACCCCCTGCCCTTTCACACGCAACTTCTGCCCACTGCTGCTCCCTGCCGGAATTTTCAAAGCGACGGTTCCGCCGGGAGTGGGCAAATCGAGCGTGGCACCCAGGGCGGCTTCTCCCAATGTGATTGGCAATCGCAGTTCGAGATTCTGTCCCGCGCGTTTGAAAGATGGATGATTCGCCACCTTCAACGTGACAATCAAATCGCCCGCTGGCCCTCCCCCGGGCGAAGCCTCTCCCTGACCGCGCAGGCGGATCTTGCGTCCAGTTTCCACACCCGGTGGTATCTTGACTTGCAGCGATTCCACTTTGCCACCGCGTTGAATGGCAATGGACGCTTCCCCCCCCAGCACTGCTGTATTGAACGCAATGGTCTGTTCGGTCGACAGGTCGCGTCCTTTGGTTTGCGGCCGAGCGCGAGTGGCCCGCGCTCCTCCACCGCCACCTGTGAATTGCCGAAATAGATCTCCTAAGTCGCCGTCAAATTGAAATCCACCCGGACCAGCTCCACCTCCAAACACCTCTTCGAATCCGCCACCGCCTGGTCCACCGCCACGAAACGGGCTCCCCTGCGCTCGTTCGTAGTCGGGGCCGAACTGATCGTACATCTTTCTTTTTTCGGGATCATTTAGCACATCGTAAGCGAGCTGAACGTCTTTGAATTTTTGCTGAGCCGCACTGTCATCTGGATTCAAATCGGGATGGTACTTGCGCGCCAACTTGCGATAGGCTTTCTGAAGTTCGTCCGCTGAGGCCGATTTACTCACCCCCAGCAATTGATAGTAGTCCTGCGCCATAGTATCCATTGGGATCACGGGTTACGAATTAAAAACTCTAAGCCTCCGGACGGTGACCAGATCGCAATTCCGCAAATTTTGGTATGTCGTCGCGAAATAGTATTATATCCCTTGCGAGGCAATAAGTAGAGACCGCCGGCAACTCAACTCTCTACGGCACGGTAGCTTTCTCCGCTCGCTGCTTCCAGAACTGGCGGGCGGCGGTCACGTAGGGAGCCGCTGCGGCACTCGCCTCGGGGCTAGACGCGGCGATCTGCTCCGCCGACTTCTCGAGCCAAGCTTGAAAAAAGGCGACCGCTCCCCCGCTAATTCGTCCCCGTTCGCCGACTTGGACGATGAACGGAGCAGTTGTAGCCAAGCGATACGTGGTATCGCGCTCGGTGACAACTCGCACTAGCAACCAGCCACTTTCCTTGACACTCAAAGGTGGAATGCGACCACCGGCGCGTGCGTATTCGTCCAATCGAGCGCGATAGAGTGTCTGACCATTGAAGACCACCTCCAGGTACTCGACGGGATCGGCCACGGTGAGTGACAGGCCGATTTCGAGTTCTAATGCACTCCCCTCCCCTAGCACAAATCGCTTGCCAGGAATTTCGCCATTGACCGTCGCTCGCAACAGCGGACCATTGGTTACGAAGCTCTGTCCGTCGCAAACCGCTTGCCACCAAGCTTCTGGGGTGGGATGCGGCGCGTAGGCATACACTCGATTGTAGCCTAAAGGAGAAGCATTCTTGCCAAAGTTGCTACCTGCGGTCGGTGGCAAGTACAATCCACACTCAAGCATTTGCCAGTACACGTACTCCACCAGCCTGCCATCCCGAAGGGGCCCGCGAAATCTTCCGGGCTCCGGTTCGATCATCGGTTCAATGCGACTCGCCCGCTGGCCGTCGACGGTGAGATGGCTCCCGAGTAGTTGCACTGAATCGATCTTTCCCGAAGCCAACCAGATCGGAACATCACGTGCGCACAAGTTTTGAATCTCGGCATGAACGGGCAACTGCGGCGGCCGGCGAGCAGCCCCTTTGGCCAGCACCAGCAATCGACTCGAGGGCAATTCAGCCGGCACCTCTGCTGGTGGCAACCAATGATGCAATACTAGACCGCTACCGCCGCGCGCATCCCAATAGCTCCGATCATGAACCCACCGCGCAGGGTCACTTGATGTCAGCAATATCTCGGGCTGATCTGCGGCCGATGGCGCTGGTTGGGCTGGCACTTGATCCACTGCGGTCACATGATCGACCACAATCGCCGTCAGCGTTAGATCCTCGGCAGCCAACCAACGGAGTGATTCGTCCGCATCCACTTGGCTTAGCAAATCTCCTCCGACCCAACCTTCTAGTGCTAAATCCACTTTGCGAGGGAGTTGAATAACGTCTACCCCCTGCGACTTTAGGTCGAGCGTGAAGCCCCCCGACGCGGCCGAAAACTGTGGTCCATGAGAGGCTTGATAGGTGTAGTCGCCAATCCTGCCGGTGTAGGTCAGAGGCCCTTCAAACAAGTTCCAACCTTGTTGATGGAGCGCACCACGTACGCGCTGTGGCTGCCCGGTAGAGGAGAGAATTTTGACGCGCGTGATGAGGGGCGCAGCGCTCTCCTGCTCACAAAACTGGAACGTCAATTCGCCGCGCGCCTGGGCATGCAATCTTAGGCCAACCGTCGGAGCCATCGAGATGGACAACCAGCAGAGGAGGGGCCACAGGCAAGACACGCATCGCCAGTCACAATTCATGAGTGCTTCTCGCCTGTTGGGCTTTCCCAATTCACTCGTGCCAGTGAGCCTCAGACGCTAGCCGTGAGCGATTCCGCAAGTTACCGCCCACAGCTAGCGCCTGACGTTCACGACAGGACGGAACTTAAAGTTCTTTCGTTAGAATGGAATATCTTCATCCTCTTCGTAGGCGGCTTCGGCCAGATCGCTGTTTGGATCGCCACTGAAGCCTGAAGCCCCTTCCCCGCCAGCCGCTCCGCTTAGCACGCGAAAGTTAACCGCCTCACAACTAAGGAAAAACTTGACTTCGCTATCAGCATCACGTTGCCACTTGCGACCGCCGAGTCGATAGGTGACTTCGATTTCATCGCCGACCTTCAATCCGTCAACCTGATCGCAGGCATCCTGGATGAAATCGATCGGAATGAAGCTTTGAAAACGACCGTTGTCTTGTTCCAGCACCACCATCCGCTTGCGAAAACCTTTTTGTCCAAAAGTCTTCGTCTCTTCGACCAAGTGGACATGACCTTTTACTTTTGCTTCACTCATCTGTGCGTTTCCGAAAACCGTTGATGCTGCATGTAAATTTAATTGGTCAGAGCCACCCTGCCCCAGTATCAGCTCGACGCGCCAGCGAGTGGGTCCCTGGCTTTGGGGCCCGAAGGTCGCCCGAAACGCCCGAACAGACGCCCCACGCGCTGGCACGTCGAGCTGGTGTTGTGGTTGAACGTCGATGCTGCCCAATTAGAAAGCGATAGCATACCGCCCGATAGCCTGTCAGAAAAGCCACAACCCCCAGAAGCTGTTGGCTTGATGTCACATTGCGCTGGAGTCCAAACCGTAGATTCTGTAAAAGCCTTAGTGTCGATCCAAGAATTGCCTGACACTTTGAAAAAACTCTCATTTCGAGACTCATCCATGTTCGCGCTACGTCCAGTCTGCTTGTGGCCAGGATTGCCAACGGCATGGTTGCTGGGTGTCGCGCGCGGTTTGGCTGTTTCTTTAGTATTTACTTGGTGCGTATGTTGGCTGTTGCTAGCAACCTTCGTCTGGTCCGACTGGATTTCAGTCAGCTTGTTGCGTCTGATGTGGTTGGTAGCAATCGCAACTTGGTTCACAAGCACTATTCGCAATTGCCTCCGCTTACCAACACTCTTGGCCACCGCCGACACAGTTAGCTCCCAAGCGTTTGTCGAAGCGCAAGCGGATTACCTACATGGCAATTGGTTCGAAGCGGAAGCCAAACTGCTACGGATTCTGCGAGATCATCCGCGCGATGCCGAAGCGCTGTTGTTATTGGTAGGGGTACTGCGACGTGCGAAACGCTTTCCCGCAGCTGCGCGACGACTGGGGCAACTCGAATTACTGGATACCGCCGCGCGATGGCACTTCGAAATCGAGCGTGAAAAGGTCTTGATCGAGCAGAGTCGAGCGGAAGAAGGGGCGGAAGGAGTCGAGTCTGAGGGGCGGGACGAAATAAAAGTGTCCAGCGCATAACTACGGACTGTCAGAAATGTCGCGATTGGTCAAACTGGGTAAAAACCTAGGTGAACCTTGACTACGCCCCAAAATGAAGTGTCTTTCTGAGCTCCGTAGCGGCAAGCTGACCTCACAATCGAAGCCAAAAACCGTTACCATTGCTAGAACCGCGCGCTGAAGCACTTCGGCTTGGGGTTTTGCCTGCCAAAACCGACCTAAACCGGGGACGCTTGGCTATTTAGCGGGCAGAACTACGATACGGTTGAATTTGATTTGCCCCTACTTGCCTTAATTGCGCCATTTTGACACCTTTTGGGGATTGGCATAAGGTTTGCAAATTACCAGCCGGTTTGTTTTTGCTGCCAAACTTTTTCAATTTGCACTTTTCCGTCGATTGTCGACGGCTTCGCGTTGGCCGCTTGCGGCTCACATAGGGGTTAACCATGTACGAACGTTTTACTGACCGTGCTCGCAAAGTAATGCAGTTGGCCAATCAAGAGGCGCAGCGGTTCAATCACGAGTACATCGGGACCGAACATATTTTGCTGGGGCTCGTCAAGGAAGGGAGTGGCGTGGCCGCAAACGTCCTTAAGAATTTGGACGTTGATTTGCGCAAGATTCGACTCGAAGTCGAGAAACTGGTGCAGAGCGGTCCCGAAATGGTGACGATCGGTAAGCTGCCCCAGACGCCACGCGCCAAGAAAGTGATCGAGTACTCGATGGAGGAGGCTCGCAATCTTAATCACAACTACGTCGGCACCGAACACATTCTGCTCGGTCTGCTACGCGAGCAAGAAGGTGTGGCCGCACAAGTCCTCATGAATCTGGGACTGAAGCTCGACGATGTTCGCGAAGAAGTGCTCAATCTCCTCGGTCACGGTATGGAAAGTGGCGAAGGGGGTGAGCGTGGTGGACGTGAAGGGAGTGGCGGCGAACGCGAAGCCAGTGGTTCCTCCAAAGGCTCAAAGAGCAAGACCCCCGCCCTGGATAGCTTTGGTCGCGACTTGACCGAACTAGCCAAACAAAACAAGCTCGATCCAGTAATCGGTCGCGCTCGCGAGATCGAACGCGCGGTGCAGATCCTCTGCCGTCGCAGCAAGAACAATCCAGTCCTCTTGGGCGAAGCTGGCGTGGGCAAAACTGCCATCGTCGAAGGATTCGCGCAACGCGTTATCTCTGGCGATGTTCCTGAAATCTTGGCTGACAAACGGATCGTCGTCCTCGACTTGGCCATGATGGTTGCGGGGACCAAATACCGAGGTCAATTCGAAGAGCGGATCAAGGCGGTAATGAACGAAGTCCGTCGTGCCAAAAATACAATTCTGTTCATTGACGAATTGCACACGCTGGTGGGTGCTGGAGGCGCTGAAGGTGCTATCGACGCAGCCAACGTGCTCAAACCTGCCTTGGCGCGCGGTGAAATCCAATGCATCGGTGCCACCACGCTGGACGAATATCGCAAATACATCGAGAAGGACAACGCGCTGGCGCGTCGCTTCCAAGAGATCATCGTCGAACCGACCAGCAAGGACGAAACGATCGAGATCATCAAGGGCTTGCGTGAGCGCTACGAAGAGCATCACCGCGTCAAATTCACCGACGACGCAGTGGTGGCTGCCGTGGAAATGAGCGAGCGTTACATCACCGCGCGGTGCCTCCCTGATAAGGCCATCGATGTGATCGACGAAGCTGGCGCGCGAATTCGACTGCGCAATATGTCCAAGCCACCCGATCTGAAGGAGATCGACGAAGATATCGAAAAGCTCAACAAGGAGAAGGAAGACGCAGTAGCCAATCAAGACTTTGAAAAGGCTGCCTCGCTACGCGACAAAGCTGACAAGCTTCGCAAGAAGAAAGAAGAAATCACGCGTGATTGGCGCGATAAGAGTCGCGAAACCGATGGCATCGTCGACGAAGATGTGATCTGCGAAGTGGTCTCCAAGATGACCGGGATTCCGCTGACACGCCTGAGCACCGAAGATAGCGCGCGACTGATGCAAATGGAAGGCGAGCTGCACAAGCGGGTCGTCAGCCAGGAGCAAGCCGTGTCGGCTGTCGCCAAAGCGGTTCGCCGCAGCCGCAGCGGACTCAAAGATCCACGTCGCCCGACCGGCTGCTTCGTTTTTGCTGGTCCCACCGGTGTGGGTAAAACCTTGCTCGCCAAGGCGCTGGCCGAATACATGTTCGGCGATGCCGATGCACTGGTGCACATCGACATGAGCGAATACATGGAGAAGCACAACATCAGTCGCTTGGTAGGTGCCCCCCCCGGCTATGTCGGCTACGAGGAAGGTGGCCAACTGACCGAAAAAATTCGTCGTCGACCCTACGCGGTGGTTCTGCTCGACGAAATCGAGAAGGCTCACCCAGATGTGTTCAATATGCTCCTGCAAGTCATGGAGGAAGGTCGCTTGACCGATTCCTTCGGACGCAATATTGATTTCCGTAACGTGATTTTGATTCTGACCACCAATGCTGGTGCTGACGCGATTAAGAACGAATCGGCCTTCGGCTTCCAGAAACCCGACGACGACAGCTCGTATGAGAGCATGAAGCAGCGGGTAATGGATCAGATCGAACGCGTCTTCCGCCCCGAGTTCTTGAATCGACTGGATGACACGATCATCTTCCGACATTTGAACCAAGAAGATTTGAAGAAGGTCATCGATTTCGAACTTTCCAAGGTTCGTACTCGACTCAACGATCGCGGCTACGAGCTGGAGCTGACGGACGAGTCGAAAGAGTTTTTGATCAAGAAGGGTGCCAATCTCGATTATGGGGCACGTCCGCTGCGTCGTGCCTTGGAGCAACGCATCGAGGATCCACTAGCGGAAGAGATTCTGCGTGGTGCCTTCGAAGGGGTGAACACCATTGTGGTCGATACCGCCAAGGATGAAGCCGGCAAGGCCGTGCGGTTGATCTTCCGTGGCGAGAATCGCAAGCACGAAGAAGAACCCGTGCCCGTCGGAAGCGCCGAGGAAAAATAATTCATCGCGACGCGCCGTTTTTGATCGCGTGGCGATGAGTCGGTAGCCGCAGAGCGGCGGGCTTTTCTAGCCTAGGGTGGAGCGCGGCGAGCACCAGCGAGCCAAGCAAAACCCTAGGGTTGCCTCGAGAAACCCCATTCCATTTTCCATTTCCGAAGCGACGCACAACGGTTCGTCCGTAATCACATCGCCCATACCCGATAACCGTAACCGAAGCTTTCGGAACTCGAATTGGATCCGCCTGAGGTTGAATATAACGCTCGTCCGCCCAAGCGTCCGACCATATCATCCTGGGGTTACGCTCCGTTCGCTACGCTCACTCTGCTCCACCCCAGGCTAGAAAAATCCGCTGCTCTGCAGCTAGCGCAAGCGGCGAACTACCATTTCCGCTCGACTCCTCGCAATCACCCGCCGTCGCTAGGCGACTGCGGAATTACCAACTCCACCACTTCTTCTTTGGCCTGCTCGTCGTTGTCCCGCCGGTAGTCGGTGAGCAAGCGAATTTGACGCCCTGGAAAATCGCGGCTGCGCCACAGCTTGAGGTCGACCTTACCCGACTCGAGCGTCCCCTCCCATTCAAAAACCTCCGCGTCGAATTGGCGACCAGCCAACGTGATCTTTTCTTCACCGGTTTTTCTGGCGATCGGCGAGGGGAGATCGTAACTGTCGGCTTTCATTTCCAATGGCACTTGATATTCAGCCGGGAACACAAACTCTTGGGGAGGATTCTCCACGGAGGAATCGGGGCGCACGACATTGATTTGACTCTCAACCACCACTTGCGTCGGAGTCTTGTCTTTCAGAACCAATGTGGTCGTGACTTTCACCACTCCCTCAGTGTTGGAAATCTCCTTGTACCGCACCAGTTTTGTCCCAACTGGATAACCCGACCAACTGATGAAATCTGGATTGGGTATCGCGTGCGTTTCGACCTTGGCTGGCAAAGGAGGAATATAAGTCACCTGCTTTCCACAACCGATCATCGTCGATATTAAAAGTAGAGTCAGCCAACGAAATCTTGGCTGACGAATAGTTGCGTTGATAATCACGAGTTCACCAATTCCTGAAACATGTTTGTCACATTGCACCGCGACAGTGCCAGTCACACGCTCTGCGAGTGCGCTCCACATTGAGATTTACTTCTGCTGCTTGCGTTTCACGGGACGCATGCCGCCCCCCATTTCCTCGTCAGCCACGGCAGCATCCTCAGCCGCGATGGCTGCCATTTGTTCGTCTGAGAATTCTGCCGTGGGGGCATTGGTACCCCCACCACCGCAACCCACCACGGAGTTAGCGAGAAACAAAAAAAGAAACAAGAACTTAGCTCTAGTCATTGGGATCTCCCTGTGAGCAGTTGTAAATGGACAAAGAAGCCATGAGCCGAATCGCGGCGAAGATCGAAGTTGAGAATCGAGAAGAGACGATTCGGCTCATGGGTAAGTGTGTCAATTTTGACAAGTCGATTTTGATGGGCCGTCTATTCGATTCCGACCGAAGGTTGTCCGTCGTCGATCACGCAAGCTCGCATCCACACGATGGCGTCAACATTGAACGATGCAAAACGCACCGAACCATCACCAAAGACTGAGTTTAGACCACCCGGATGGCTCGAACCGAAGTAGCGACGCCAAACCGTGCCCGAACCAGCGACCATGTCCTTGAGTGGCACATTGCGTGGGTCGTTATCGGCCATCGGCGGAAAGTGCCAACGTAGAACACATTCATCCCATCCAGCATTGTTCCAACGTTCGTTGTCGCCGCCATCGGAGCCATGGCGGCTAGGTGGCAGCGATTTCTCCGCACACATTATGCTGTTGGAAGTACCATCGATCACATCTCCTATCTTGCGTTTAGCCCCTTGAG
The DNA here is from genome assembly GCA_041741715.1 of Pirellulaceae bacterium. Lineage (GTDB taxonomy): Bacteria > Planctomycetota > Planctomycetia > Pirellulales > Pirellulaceae > Aureliella. The sequence continues at coordinate 34,712 of JBGSJT010000774.1, forward strand.
CACTCCACACCAAATAACCCTTGCGACCTCCCGCATTACCAAAATTCTCAGTCGTCCTTTCGTTACGACGTGGGCTCATGCCCAGCGGTGGAGCAGGAATCTGAGGATCCCAGATAGGTGGGTTCCAACCACCTTGCGTTCCATGCTCAAGCTGCTCTCCCTGGTAGAAACCTGCACAACCCGCATAGTCGCAGCGCCCCAACTGTGCCGATCCATAACCGGTGGCACCACGTCGCGAAGGGCAGTAGTACGTCGAGATCAACGCGCTGGCAACGCTGTCTTCGCCATTGTAGTTGGGCTTACGCGCCCCACCTGGCGATGAAGCGCGGTGGAGTGGTGGCAAATTGAAATTGGCAATGTTGTAAACATTTTGCTGCTCCATGTACGGGAGAATCTTAAACCAATGGCTCCAGCCCTTGGGGCTGGCTGCATTGCAGCAGGTCGAACCTTCGTATTGTCCAGCGGCTTCGTTGTAGTCCGAAGCGTCCCCCCCCAGAGTTGGATCGCCGTCATAAGGCCCTTGGGGCAAGTACTTGAACGCCGATTCATGATTCATGAACGCCAGCCCAATCTGCTTGAGATTGTTCGAGCATTGCATCCGCCGCGCCGCTTCGCGGGCCGCTTGCACGGCTGGCAACAACAGGCCAACCAAGATGCCAATAATGGCAATCACCACCAACAACTCCACCAGCGTAAAGGCTGGTCTCTTCCAGTTCATGCGCACGAGAAATCTCCTGGCAACGAGTAATTTAGCTGGCTCGACAACGCGTCGACCAAAGCTGCCGGAGATTCTATCGAATGAATTTTTTAGACCGTTAAGAATGAGCAAGCGTTTAATGAAGGTATTAAGAACGATTCGGGAAGAAATCCACCGCCGCTTGAGAGGTCGTTAAGATAGCGATAAAGGGCTGCCGAGAAACGATAAAGTGCCACGACACTCCGTGTCGTAGGTCGCACGTCAATCGTTTCGTTGATGAATGTGATGGTGTTAGAGCTGATGCTCGTTACGGCGCGGAGCGCCTGAGCCACTTTAGTCATCACGGCCCAATTGAATTGTTTGTCGACCACTGGCATCGGCGCTGGCTCGCGACATACCGGGTGTGTTGAACTCCATCACGATCTGTCCCGTCGGATCCACGGCAATGACTCCGCCGCAATCTTCGGGCAATTGGGCCAGTGTAGCAAGGGTCGCTTCGGTCAAAGAGAGCCGAACATAACGCATGCGCGCGGCGATGTCGGCCGCGACTTGATGGCGAATAAACTCCTCTCCCACCCCCGTTCCAGAGACAGCACATGTGTCGTTGTTGGCATAGTTACCAGCACCAATCAGCGGAGAGTCCCCTACCCTTCCCCAACGCTTCCCCATCAATCCACCAGTGCTGGTGGCTGCCGCCAAATTTCCATGCTGGTCGAGCGCCACGCAGCCGACGGTTCCAAGATAGAGCTGATCTTCGTCTGCCGCTTGCGCTCTGGGGCGATGTAACGTCACGTCTGGTTCCTTGCTCTTCCAACGCTGCCAATTGTCGAGCTGTCGCTGCGTTCGAAAGTAATCAGCGTCCTGTAGTTCCACTCCCAGTTGCTCGGCGAATTGATCGGCACCACTTCCGATCAACAGCACATGCTTTGTATCGGTCATCACGCGCCGTGCGAGCGACACTGGGTTCTTCGCTCTTCTCACTCCCGCCACCGCACCGCACCTCAGAGTACTGCCATCCATGATCGAAGCATCGAGTTCATGTTCGCCAACCGCATTGAGTACGCATCCTCGCCCTGCATTGAATGTCGGATCATCCTCCAATAGTCGGACGACGCTTTCAACCACTTCAACCGCTGTCTTTCCTGACTGTAGTAGTTCGACACCGCGACCGAGCGCTGCGGCCAAGCCCGAACGTCGTTGCTGCTTCGTTTCGTCACTCCATTGCGCCGGATCACTCCCAGCACCACCATGAATGGCCAACGCAAAATTCGTTTTCTCCTGAGCCAAGGTCGCGTGAGGCATGAAGAACAATAACAATGAATAGAGTAGAGATATTGTTTGGAAAGAAGCGACTATGCGAAACGCCGAGAACATGATTCGACTCCTATGGGATCTCTACGACGTACTTGGCCCCTGCAGAATATCCAGCGCGCCTTGAATGTCAGGGGGTAGGGGCGCTTCGAGCAGCATCTCTTGTCCAGTAACGGGATGTTTGAATTCGATCTGCCGCGCATGGAGCGCTTGGCGCTCAAGTATTACGTCGCTGTCCTCGGGACGCGTGGGTAAACGTTTGACTTGCCGTCGCTCCAATTCGCCGCGCGTGACGCGTGCGTGCCCCGCATACAAACGATCACACAGCACTGGGGTCCCGACATGGTCCAGATGCACGCGAATTTGATGCGTACGGCCCGTCTTGGGTTGCACCTTGACGGCGGTATATCCATCAAACCTCTGCACCACATCGTAACGCGTCTCCGCCTCGCGGCTCTGCGGATGCTCGCGACGAATGGCCATCTTGTCACGTTGATAGGGATGTGGCCCGATGGGTTGTCGAATCACATCGCGGTCGAGCTCCAGCTTACCCACTACCAATGCGAAATACTCTTTACGCACCAGCCGTTGTTCGAATTGCTCAGAGAGCTTCATGTGCACGCCGTTGGTCTTGGCGATCAAAATCACACCACTGGTATCGCGATCGAGCCGATGAATAATTCCAGGTCGAGTCGGTCCACCCATATCACTCAGTTGTTGAAAGTGGTACGCCAGCGCGCTCGCCAACGTACCACTCCAATTCCCCTTCGCCGGATGCACGACCATCCCCGGAGGTTTGTCGATGGCGATCAGCGCGTCATCCTCGAACAGGATATTTAGCGGTATGTTCTCAGGCTGGGGTCCATCGTCGGGAGGAGGAGGGAGTTGGAAAGCGATCTGTTGGCCGGCATGCAGCCGAAAGCTCGGTTTGACCAGCTCATTATCGACTCGCGCGCCACCTTCCTGGACAACCTTGCGGAGAAAGACCCGACTATAGCCGTTGATCAACAGAGCCAGCAAAGCGTCAATGCGCTCACCTTCTTGATCGTCGGTCACCGTATGTTCAAACAGAGTGGTCGAGACCAAGTTTTCTGACACAGAAGGTTCTCGCCCAAGGTTGGATTGTTAAATTGGAGTGCATAATATCAGCTCGACGCGCCAGCGAGTGGGACGCCTAATTAGCACGTTAGGGAGACTGTACTAACAATAACTAACGACCCACTCGCTGGCGCGTCGAGCTGGTATTTCGGCGACCCACGGCTGGCGCGCCGAGCTGGTATTGCTCTGATTTTCGCGAAGTTGCCGTTGTCCGATTAGGGCTTGACCTCAAGCTCCAGCCCACCTGTCTCAACCGCAGTTCCGCTGGCAGGCGCGGTATCTTGTACGACTGGAACCTCTGGCACTGCGGGAACTTCACTTACCGCAGGCACTTCACTAATTGCCGGAACTTGTCCAGCGGCGGGCAAGTCGGGGGCGCTACTGGTGTCGAGGGGCGTTTGAGCAGGGGGAGCAGTCTGAGTATTCAACTCTGTGTTGGTCGGACCAAATTGCAAGTCAGGTGTGGTGGGAGGGAACATCATGTCGGTCGGCAAGGTGATCGGCGCGTCCGGCTTCGGATCGAGCTTGCTAAACCAACTGTAAAACTCCTTACCCGATGCACTGGTCAAAAAGGCGAGACGCTCGTTGGCTTCGACAATCAACCCCGGTTGCGTTGCGGCCTTGCTCAGTTGCTGATAGTAGCTAGCCGCTTTGTCGATCTCACCTATCGTTTCGTACGCTTGAGCCAAACCCAACAGGGACTTGATCCGCAGATCGGCATTGCCCGCCTGCTGTTCCACATCTTTGAACGACTCGATTGCCTTGCCGATCAATTCCTTGGCTTCGGCTTTGTTGCTATACAGGGTACTGATTCCACGCTGCAAGTAATTGTCGCCAGCGATTTGACGAGCCCAACCCGACGCCGCGCTGCCGGGATGATCCTCCGCCAAATCGACGAACGAATCGGCGTCGCCGCGAGTCAGATTGAAATAGAACTCCGTCCAGGCCACCGAAGCCTGGCTCTTGGAATAACTGCTGTAGATCCCCCAGCCAATCGCCAGCACAGCCAGCAAGCCGATCGCGCCAAAGACCAGCGGCAAAAAGGACCGCGTGGACTCGATACCGCTCGCCAATCGGTCCGCTAGAACATTTTTTTCGAGTTCGTGCCGACGCTCGCTCTTCATACTTTAACCCTTTTGCCTACAAACGAAACGGACCAGTATAGGAATCAAACCCATTCTGCTCAATATCGCAGATGGCTTACCAACTCAATTGCGGATCGAATTCCCAGTTGTCGTCAAAAAAACCTGCCGTTTCGACTTTGCCAGGGCTTTCGGCGGATGGGGGGGCATCGAGCGAGACAACGGCCCAATCGGGGAGATGGGGGTTCTGCAGCGAATTGGTCCGATCATGCGCCTGACGGAAAGTCGGCCCAGAATTGATTACTGCGTATTTGGCAGGTGAAAGCGGGTTCGGGCGAATTGCTAGCAACACGTGACTGGCTGCATCATAGCTCTTGTCTGCGACTGATATCTTGGACGCCGACCAGTCGATCACTCCCGCAGCCACATCCGCCTCGACGACCTGCTTGAGTACTGAATTGCTCTCGGGGTCTCCCCACAACAGCAGATGGTAGTTCTTCATATCATCTGCCGTGACATCCTTGTCCAACTTGGTCCGCAACGTACCACGAAAGAGCATTTTCCACCGCTGCGACAAATTCTCACTCTCGCAGCGCACCCATTGGCCGACGCGCCCGTTCGACGACTGTCCCGAGGGGAGGACAACTAAGAACGGATCGATGAAGGCATCATCGATCGGCCCCGATAGCCTCGGTTGTTTTCTCACTGCGGGATACTGATCGACAGGTTCCCAAGCGGCATCGCCGACACGGTGCAACAATGTCTTACCACTCGGATTAACCGCCACCGACGTCCCATCGATATTAACGGCACCTTGGGGGGAGTTCCGCTTGGTAGCGTCGATGATCAATCGCGCCACATTCTTGGTCACCACCGACCACTGACCATCTCTAAATTTAGCCGTGACCCGTGTATCAGCGTATTGCTCCATCGGCCCGTCGATCGACAGCCAACTGCGTTGAGAATAACGGGGGTGTCGAGTTTGAATGAAGAGCTCGGTCGGTTGCGAGGGTTGCCCCTGTTGCACGGCAACGTCCATCCGTCGCAGAATCTCAGCCAACGTATCAGGATGATACTTGTGCCCCATCCCTGGACCGATCAGGTGGGGCAGTTCACGTCCCTCAGCGGCAAACGCTTCTTCCATGACTCGTGCCGATTGGATCTGCTTGTCGAGCTCACCGCTGTAGGCAACGTAGGGCATATTGAACAAATTACGAGTGTAGCCCGGCACATCGTAGACGCTCCACAATATCTGTTCGTACTCTGCGGGGTACTCGTCCCGTTTCAGATTTTGGTAACGCGCCGTCTCGGCAAAGCCTGCACCTGAACTAGCAGCCACAAACCGCTCGCCATAGTGAGCAGCCAGATGCCACACCCCCGCACCTCCCATTGAAAAACCCATTAGCACAATTCGCCGCTGGTCGACAGGATAGTTCGCACACACAAACTCGATCGCTTCCATGACATCGGTTTCGCCCGCCGATTTGTACCCGATGCACTGACGTCCAAAGGGGTGAACGACAATGGCTCCTGGCGGAGTGATCTGTCCATCCTTATCGAGACGCTCGCAGAGAAAATGCAAGTCGGTCGATTTATCACCGCGACCGTGCAGCCACACGTACAGCGGTAATGGCTCAGTAGCCTGCCGCCAATTGTCCGGCAACACCAAGCCAACCGGCTGCACGCACCCATCGACTCGCGAACGGAACCCGCGAACTTGTCTCCCCGTGGCTTGCGCCCAGTTCGCTCTCCCCTCTCCAATCTCGGAGATCCGTTGCTTGGCCAACTCCAGCAGGCGATCGACTTTGGCAAAGTCTTTATCGACATACAGCTCTTGGAATTCGACCGCCCAACGACACGCCTTCAACAGCACTTCCACATCCGTTTTCAGCTCGCTATCCAGCACCGCGGCCTGGACCTCGAGCGTTCCAATACGCGACATCCAGTCGGTCCACCGCTCAGGGGCAATCTCTAACCCTTGCGGTGGCAATGATCGCTCAATCGCTACACATTCGGCAACTGCGACTTGCTCCGCTGGCGTAGTCTGTGCATGAACAGACTGGGGGACTAGTCCATTCAGTAGTAACAATCCACTGAATAGATTCGCAAACGCGAAACCCTGAAGCGGTGCTGAAATGATTGATTGAACATAGTGGTTCATGAGCGATGTTCCCATCATGGATTACCTAAAATACAGAAACGTGGCGCACAGCAGGTTAGCATCGTGCGAATAATAACTGTCGCGACGTAAACGTAGCTGCGGTCGCCAGACCGCAGGGAGTCTACGTTCTGGCGAACGTAGCTACGTTTACGTCGCGACAGCTATTTCCCGCTCGATGCTTAGGAAATTTCGCAATTCTGCCGCAACCCTGACGACGCCACTGTCCCAATCACCATAGAATACAGCAATCTCTCAAACCTGAGTAGATTCAGTAGTCCCCCAGTTCGTTCGCCAACTAGCCACGCCATGCCTGAATCCACACATCACACGACACCGCTCTCGCTTGGCTCCCGGATCACTTGCTTGCCGGTCGTCCATGGAAGTGGAAGTTGCGCTTTGGCAGTGCGTCAGTGGTTATTGGAACACGAATGTGATTGTTTGGCGATCGGTTTGCCTGAATCATTCCGGGCTCATGTGCTTTCCGCAGTGGAGAGTTTACCGACCCCAGCTATGGTCTTGCAACGCTGTCAACCTCAGTATGGTGGCCAGTGGACCCCACAGGCTGGCAATCAAGAACAGGACCAACCAGACGAATCGGGAGAGGCATGGAGCTATGTCCCAATCGACCCCTGCCAACCGGTCGTCATGGCATTGCGAGTGGCTCTGGGTGAACGTTGGCCCATCGAGTTCTGCGATTTGGAGACGAACGCCTTTCAACCGATTGCGGCAGTCATGCCCGATCCCTACGCCCTCAAAACGGTTTCCCTCGAGCGCTTCGCTACCGCCGTGCTGCCGAGTCTATCGCGCCCGTTTCAAGATCAAGCCCAACAACGCTTGCAGTATATGGCGTGGCGACTGCATCAGCTTGAGCAGCGCTACGAGAAGATCGTGTTCATCTGTTCGATTCTCGAATGGCCTTGGTTAAGAGAGGCCTACTTCGACAGCAGTCAACAGGAACTCCCCGCTCACGACTCGGTCGAGCCCCCCACGACTCATTCCATCACTCCCAATTCGCTCATTTTTCTGTTCGGCGAGTTACCTTTTATAACGGGACTCTACGAGCAGGCCCGGATGGAGTTGGAGAACGACGAGGATCTTTCGCTCGACGGCGTGAAACAACTCCTCATGTCCGCTCGCAGTAGTTATCTACAGGACCTAGGCAAACGCGCGCGGCGGATCACGCCGTTGTTGCTCGGGCAATGCCTCAAGTACATTCGCAATATGTCCCTCATCGATCACCGCATGACTCCAGATCTCTACACCATGGGGGTCGCTGCACAACAGATTTTGGGAGATCAATACGCGATTCACTTGATTGAGACCGCGCGCAATTACCCCTTCCATGAAGAATACATGCAACCGACCGTCACGTTGGGGATTGATCAAGCGCGATTGCCCGACGGAGAGACAGTCAGCGTCGTCAGCCGCTTACCTGGACAACCCGTGTCGTGGCGCTCTCTGCAACTTCGCCGCAAGCCGATTCGCGAGGAGATGGACCGTTGGAAGACGCAGTGGAACCCTTACTCGCAATGCTCGTGGCCGCCGGAAGATACGCTCATCGAAAGCTTTCGCACGCGAGTCATGGATCGCGCCAAGGCGCTGATCGGAGCTGATCTGGCGCGTAGCGAAAAGTTCTCGACCAGCATCAAGGATGGCATTGACATTCGCGAAACGCTGCGGCATTGGTACGATGGCGACATCTATGTCAAAGTCATGCCTCCCAGCGTGGGGAACATGGATTGTTGCGTGATGCTGTTTGACACCCCAGCCGATCCGCGTCTCTACACTTGGCGCACAACTTGGTTCGCCGAACACAAGGACGAATCGACACTAGCCTTCTTTGCCACCGATTTTCATGCCGAGATGATTGGTCCTGGCATAGCCTTGGCCACTTATGGGGGAGCCATGTTTCTTTATCCACCGGTGGCCATCTCGGACATTTGGCAAGATCCGCGTTTGGATTTCGCCGATGGTCTGGAAGACCGCTTGCTAGCCGCCGCCTGTCTACATTCTCGCGAGCGACAAATCGCACTCCTCAGCCCCAAGGCCCCAGGTGCCAATTGGCGGCGCATCGCCAAACGATTCCATCGTCAATTGGTACATATGCCGCTGAGTCATTTCAACGATGCCATGATCCAACAACTCCGTATGGTGCATGTCCTCAACGGTCGAGAAGTCAGATCCTTTGCCGAACATTTTATACGTAAGGCCTGAGGCCCTTCCTGAGTGCGACGATTTCAAGTGCCCGCTCCCCGCTTGCTGGCAGGGGAAACTCCTTGGAAACACTGCGTCACCATCACGCCCGATATCGTCAGGCTGGAGTCGGTGAACTGACGGTTAGAAAATGTAAGGTTAGAAAATACCATGCATGCGTGGGCCCCGGAATAGCGACCAAGTCCGGACAGAATCACAATTGGGCTGGAAAGGTGACTACCTTGATGTTTGGTAAGTAGTCGAAGTCTCTTGCGTTGTGCGTCACGAGAGGCACATCCAAAGCGAGTGCGTGGCTGCAATCCAGGCATCAGCCATTTGTATCACGCGACCCATTCGTGTTACTTCTGCTCGAAGACGTGCCCACGTCCTACAGAGGTCTTGATCAACCGGAAAGACAATGTAAGTAGAACGAGATCACATCGGTATCTACAACGATCCTGTCCACTAGCGCAGCGTTCCTAGGTGAGAGCCGTCCTGTCGCAATCCAGTAACAGTTTAGTTGCTTTTTAGTGTCGGCTGGGCGATGCGTGAGCGTTTTGGAACTGCTGTGTTGGCGCTCTACCAGGCGTGCATGGTTCGGGGCGCTGCGATGAGCTTGCCGTGAATGTGTGAAACCGTTGCGATTTTA
>JBGSJT010000775.1:0-21020 GCA_041741715.1 Pirellulaceae bacterium
TTCGTGGTCGTAGAAGGCCCGGTCGGAAAAAATGCTGAGCCCCTTCCAGCGGCGAAGGGATGTGGCGACGCGTTCATAGTTCCTGGTTTCGTCGGCCCAACGAAGCAGTTTGAGTATCTCGTAGCGGCTGAATTTGACTTCTGGAGCGGCGAAGTCGTGAAACTTGCTGATCTGGATGCAGGCCAGGAGCACGTCGTCATCTTTCGCGGTGGGGAGACCGTAACGGTCGGAGCCGGAGATAGTCAAACGTCTTGGCAGCCATTGATGCTGCTCGCGGCAGAACACCGTGTCTTCAAAAATGAGCGTCTTCTTGCCGTCCAGGAAACGATCCGAAACAGCGGACAGCGAAAACTCGGCCAGGTTCAGCTCATCGACCCCGGTCTGCAAAACTCCAGTGGTCAACCGACCGCGATCGCTGGAGCTGGTAATACCGACAGGGAGGTACAACCGTGGCGCAGGGCCTTCCGCTAGTGCTGCGGCTATTGTGGCTCCATTGGCGTCCTTGCTGTGTGCTGTTTCCCGAATCCTTTTCAAGCCAATCCTGCAAGAAACAACAACCACTGCCTGTTGTTGTTAATCAATTTATTAAATACATATTAGGGGGTTTGGAATCGTCAAGCATTCCATGCACTTAGCCCCTTAAAAAGTGTTTCGTTTCACGGTGGTTGCGGCCATAACGGTGGCTCATATCACGGTAAATGGTGTTTCACTTCACGGTACTCGAGCCCTATGTCCGGCAGCAAAAAGTGTCTCATTTCACGGTATCCCACAGCCTGTGCTCCGAAACCGAAAGGTGTTTCGTTTCACGGTAGTGGTTCCCTCCCCCGTCAACCCCAGCCAAATACACTCTGAGCCCACCATGCTTTAACGCACTTAAAGCATTCTGAGAGCATGGCAGGCCCAACCATTTTGCGCAAGTCTCTTTTGAGGCCGTTCGGTTGGTCGTCCGCACAGTTAGCGGGCTGGCAAGCGTTGCCGCCAGTAAGCCATCAAGCAAGCATGATTTCCTGCTGGCATGCGTGAAGCACAGAAAGCTGGCGGTGACGCCAACCCGCCGGCAGGCATTCGCTGCAGGTTGCCAGTCGGAACGCGATACTGCCGGCAAGTCCTGAGTGCAGCCGGATGAAAAAAATGCTTGCCAGATGGCTGGCAGTCAGCGTAGTTTGCTCGACATGATTATTGCGTTAGTGAATTCGAAAGGAGGAGTAGGGAAGTCGACCATTGCGGGGAATCTTGCGGGCTGGCTGCACGCTCAGGGCAAGTCCGTAATTCTGGTCGACTGCGATTCCCAGCAATCCTGCTCGGAGTGGTTAAGGGAGGCGGTGCCCGACATGCCCATCATTCGCATGGCAGATGCGGACACGATCCTTGATGAATTACCGGTCGTCGCCAAGGAAGCGGATTATATAATCGCCGATGGACCAGGGAGCCAAACCGAGACTAGTCGGGCGCTGCTTATGTGGGCTGACTTAGCCATTGTGCCCTGTAAAGCATCGATGTTCGAAGCCAGGGCACTCGACAAGAACACTGTCTTCATCAGGCAAGCCCAGATGATCCGCAAAGGCTTGCCGGAAGCCGTAGCCGTGCTGAGCATGGTTGGGAAAGAATACCGTCTTACGAAAGATATGCGAGAAGCGGCAGCATCACTCAATTTGAGCCTGACCGAGACGGCGGTCACGCTGCGTCAAGCTTACGCCGATGCCCCAGGGCAGGCGACTTTTGTCTGGAACATGGGAGCAGGGGCCAAGAACGCAGCCCATGAAATCGACTCGCTCTTTCGCGAACTACTGCCAGAACTCGGGAGCAATAGAGTGCTCCCGATCGTCACGTCACGAGGCAAAGCCAATCAGAAGTGAGAAACATTCAGGAGGAAAATCAAATGGCAGACAGAAGACCACTTGCAGCAGCAGTAAATACTTACGGCGGAGCTGATCCAGCCGACGTGCGAGCATTCATCACGCAGGAGCGAAAAACGGAAACGACTCCACCGGTAAAAGATATCGAGTGGAATTCAAGTGTAGAAAATGACAGGGGAGCGGCCAGTACTCCCAAGCGTTCCACCGAGTCCCTCACTCGATCACCAAAAAGAAAGCCTACGCGACTTCAACCCGTTGGACTGATTCCTGTGACCATCCGGCTACGACCAGAAGTTGCCGGTGCTCTTAAACGTGCGTCGCTAGAACGACAACTCGGCGGCGAAGAAATTTTTACGCAGCAAGATTTGGTGGAGAGTGCGTTGGAACCGTGGCTAATTCACGAGGGCTACATGTCTTGTAAGGTCTAAACGAAGATACTCTGCGCTAGTCGTATTAATCGTCGACTACCACGCCTCGTCCGAAACATTCCAAAAAAAGCGAGATTACGTCGGAATGCTATGACGCGGTCCATTCAATTGAGCGGCTGACGAACTGTTCCTGACGACATGAACTCACAGTCTTGACGCGTTGAGTTGAGTTGACTACGATTAGGGCCGTATCGACTACATGTGTAGATGATAGCGGCCGGGATTTTAGGCAAAGATTATGGAAAAAGAATTATCCAGATCTGAATGGAAGGTAATGAAAATCGTCTGGTCGCTGAAGAAGGCGATGGCCAGAGAAGTTTATTCGATTGCCTGCGACGAACAGAATTGGTCTCCTACAACGGTCAAAACTCTGTTGAAGCGACTGGTTGAAAAGGGCTACCTGAATACCACTCAAATTGGAAATGGATTTGTCTATCGACCTACGCACACCGCGATCGTCAGCCTTCGAGCGGCTGCGGATACTCTGCTGAGCAATGCCCTCGAAGGTACCACCGGGCCATTACTACAACACATGCTAGAACGAACGTCGTTATCCGAGTCGGACCTCAGCGAACTGCAAAAGCTGCTCGACGATAAAAAGCGATCACTAAAAAACAGCGTCAATCCGCGAACAGGTAAATCCAAGAATCAAGGGTAAATAGCCATGCCTCCTTTTTTTGACTTGGTTGGCTACGTTTCTCAGCAGCTATGGAGCTGGGGGATTAGCGCTCTGATTGGCTCAGCTGTAGTCTTATTAATTTCATGGGTGCTTTGGCGGATTTGCGAAATCCACTTGTCGCCCCGGTTCGGCTTTTGGTTATTTTTCCTGGTATTGGTTAGGCCGCTGGTGCCAATTGAAGTGCCACTTCCTTCCGATCTTGCCCCAAGCTTTCTTGCTGACTGGATTCCCGGCAGGGTGGCCCAGTCGATGATTCTTCCCAGTGATTGGTCCGCAGAGAATCGCTCCTCGGCCACTGAGCGCTCTGCCAATGCAGATAGAGTGACATCGAACGCGTCGACAGATGTGTTCTCTGCGTCGCTTCCCGGTTCAGGCATGCTGGCGAATGCTGACCAAAACCTAGAGTTTGAAGTGAACTCGAGTCCAAGCACTGAATCCAGAACTGTAATCAACGCTGCCGCAGATCGCCGAATGACGATCGCAGGTTCAGACTTGTCCTGGAAGGAGCTAGTCGGAGTTGCTTATTTGCTTACGGTGATGTTTCTCTTACTTCGGTTTGCCTTCCAGGTTCTCAAGTGGAGACGAGCGGTTCATTCCGCACCAGTGATTGACGCAAATCAGTTGAATATTGACCTTAGCGGGCTACTCCAAATCGCTAATGTGACTCACGAAATTAAGGTTGTAGAAATTGTCGGTATTTCGTCACCTGCCATCTGTGGAAACCGTCGACCCGTCTTGGTTTTGCCTGCTCAGCTGTGGCGCACGCTGCCTTCGGATCAATTGAAATGGATTGTCCTGCATGAACTGGCTCACGTTTATCGCTGGGATGGACTTATACAACTATTTCAACGCCTCCTTCTAATTATTCAGTTTTGGAATCCATTTGTTTGGCTTGCGAGCTATTGCATGAATCGTTGTCGGGAGGATGACTGCGATGACTTGGCACTGCTTTGGTCCGAACGCAATTCTGTCAGCGCTGGTGAAGCGTTCTTAAATGTTGTGAAACACGCGATGCAGGTGAGTCGGCCCATTGCGGGCAGTTCGGCGGCTGTCATCACGTTGTTTTCGAGTTCATCGCGACGCAGTTGCAGTAGACGGTTGAAGAGGCTGCTCGATTCCGAACGCAAACTGCACAAGAGCTGCGGGTGGAAGTTTTACGGGCTGCTGATAGCAGCTTGGCTGGTTTTGCTTCCTGGCATTCGTTTAGTGGCCACCGCGCAAGATGCTCCGCCGACCAGTTCCCCCCCGATTTCTTCCACCGAGACAAGCCGTATTTTCGAACTGCTCGTGGTCGATGCCGACGGAAATGCGGTCCCCAGCGCGGAAGTTGAGATTCGTTCAAATCCCAAGCAAACTTTGAAAGTCTTATCGGGAACCAAGCAGGCAGATGGAAGGTATGGCCAATTTAGTCGCACCGATGAACGCGGCATCTTAACCATTGAGCTTTCCGGCAAAGAACTGAAGGACGTTTCATTCAGCATTTTCGCTGCAGGTTTCGCTCCTTACTGGGCAAATTGGTCGATGCCAGAGCGATCAGAAACTCTTCCGGGAAGTTTTACGGCTAGGCTTGATGCCGGAAGATCGATCGGTGGTGTCATAGTCGATGAGGAAGGTAGACGAATCGAAAATGCAGAGGTTCATCCAAGCGTCGAATACAAAAAGCGTGCTGAGGACCTGCGCCAGTTAGGAGTGGGGAAGCGATACAAGACTGATGCAGAAGGTCGCTGGCGAGTCGATACAATTCCGGCGAATGAAGCGAATGTTTATGTGACAGTCACTCACCCTGAATTTATGCCTACAACCGCAAAGCTGGAAGCCAACAAATTTCTTCTCGTCGGCGATGCGGAACCCACAGAAACAATTGAACTCAGCCGTGGATTGACAGTTTCCGGCTCGGTTGTCGATGTCAATGGAGTACCAATCTCTGGCGCAATCGTGCGGACTCACCTGCGCAATGAGACGCTCGAAGCAACTACGAACAACGAGGGGGTATACCATTTGCTGCGATGTGCCGCAGGATCAATTCCTGTCGCAGTCACAGCCAGTGGTTTTGCTCCCGAGGTCAAAGACGTTAACATCATCCAGACGGGAATGTCGCCCGTGGATTTCGTGCTACCACCGGGTCAGACGATTCGAGTTCGGGTGACCGATGCTGACGGAATGCCGATCGCCAAAACTAGAATGTTTTTTCAACGTTGGCGAAATAAAACCAATTTTGCTTACCAGTTGGGAATGATGCATCAATACACGGATCAAAACGGTATCTGGGAATGGAACAGTGCTCCAGAGGACACGTTGATATTTGATGTCTGCCCTCCCAAAGACATGCAGATTGTTGACCAGTCTTTAATTGCACGCGATGAAGAATATCATTATGTCGCTACACCGCTGTTGACTATTACGGGTGCTGTGATCGATTCTGAGACCCGCCAACCGATCAACGAGTTCCATGTAACCCCCGGCAATCGTTGGCCGGGTCGAAACGAACCCTTTTGGCACGACCGTGATGCATTCAACGGTACGAGCGGATTGTTCGAGACTGTCTTTTCCAGGGTTGATGGAACACAACTGTTGGCAGTTAAAGCACCGGGATACGCTCCTATGACTTCGCGAGATATCCAATGGGACGAAGGTCGGTTGGAGATCGAATTCGCTCTCAGAAAGGCTCCCGACGTAGTCATTCCAATTCTACAACCCAATGGTGCCCCAGCCGCGAAAGCAGAAGCGGCACTCGGAGTTGGCGACACACAGATTGTCGTTTCTGAAGGGAAGTTCAGCTCATCAACTTTTGCTGAGCGCGTCTCATGCGATGAGTCCGGTCAATTGAACCTGGGGGCGCGGTCGGAACCGATTGGGCTAATCATTGTTCACGAATCGGGCTATGCGGAAGCGGTTTATGATCCAACCAAACCGACGGAAGAACCCATTAGGCTTGTTACTTGGGGAAGAGTGGAAGGGAGACTGCAGATTGCGGATGCAGTTGGTGCCGGACAGGAGATCGTTTTGCAATATAACCAAAGGGAAGACTTTGGTGATCTGGCACGAGTTCGTCATGAAAATGCGGTTACGACCTCTGCAACGGGAGGGTTCCGATTCGAGCGCGTACTCCCTGTTTCGGCGAATATTGGTATCAACGTGATTACCCATGTATCACATACCAATGGTCACACTTCGGCCATGTCACACAGGCGAGTTATCGACATTGAGCCAGGACAAACGACCCGTATCGAGTTAGGAGGATACGGGCATACCGTTGAGGGCAGACTGCTACCGCCCGCCGATCCACCAGAGGTAGTGGATTGGGAATTCTCTCGCATCACGATTAGGAATGCCCTAGGGTTGCCCCCGCTGATTCCCTATCCTGCGGAATTGGAAACCGACGGTGAACGCGCAGACTGGTTTCAGAAATGGCGCACCACGCCAGAAGCAATACCCTGGTTGGCAACTGCCCAGGCGTATTCCAAACAACAGGCGGCGCAGGTTCGGTATATGTGTGGCGTGAACGACGATGGTACATTTGCTATCCACGATTTGCCGTCCGGTTCATACACCTTTGAAATCGAACTCGATTTTCCAGGGAAGAGTTGGGGACCAGAGTTAGGCAAACTGCAATTTCCTTTTTCGATAGATGCAGCTGATCTCCAACGAACGACCGTTGACTTAGGCGAGTTGCAGGTTCAATCACCAGAAAATCAATGAAAGCAGACTAGCTCTCACGCCAATTTGCATCCGTTGGAGTGGCCAAATAGAAATGGGAATTCGAAGCACCCATCACAGACCAATTTTTAATACGAGTGGTGAAGCACTTTCAATACTCACCTTGGCTGAGTTGAATGTGACGCCGGTGTCTAGATGAACACGATAAGTGGCTTGGTCGGATGCGATCGAGGCAGGCATTTTGGGTAGGCTGAACTGGCCGTCTCTATTTGAGGTCGCAGACGAACACAGCCAGTTGCCGTAGTAGGCGCTGACGTTTGCGTTTGCGACTGGAACTCCCAATCGATTTATGACCTTTCCGTCCCGCGGTTCCGCCAACACTACTTCAATTGGCGGCACTTTGTTGTCTGTTGCGCTGACGACTATTGACTTTGGCTGCCCGAGTTGCAGATACTTCGTACTATGAAGGTTCATTGGCTGAAACCGAACCGCCCCTGGCACGACCAGGGCCGTAAACCTCCCGTCCTCATCTGTTGTTACGTCCGTTCCTTGACGGAATTCACCGTAGTAAACGTGGATTTTTATCCCGGAAAGCGGACTCTGATTGTCTTCAGGAATCAAGGAGCCATGAATTTTGATCAGTTCCTGCATCGGCATCTTGAATTCGGTTAGCTCTCCCGCTTTAACCTCAATCCTATCTGGTAGTGTTGGTCTTACAGATAATGAATCGTCCACCAGTGCATCTATCTGGACCTGTCCCTCGGCAATTCGGGGTACACGAATTCTGCCAAACGCGTCCACGCTTGCTTTGGCAATGCCTTCTGTAGGCCAGGGCGGTCTGGCTTGGCCGACCTTCATAAACTCATTCGATGTAAACCAGAGCTTCACTTTTAGTGTCCACTGCAGTTCGTGCTTGGGTATTGTCCCTTGAATGCGACCAACGGGCCGCAGTTGAATATTGCGTTCTGCTGGCTCATCCTTTGATAAAGTGAATTGTTGTGACTGAATGCCATAGTCTTCGCTAGTCACCCAAACACTAAATAGTCGATCTCGCGATAAAGCCGGCAAATTCACGCGTCCCTGAGCATCGGTACGTTGAGCCAATTGATCCTTGGTGTCGCTCGGAATTAGGCTGAAGGCGCTAGAAGTCTTGTAGTTCATTGGCTCAACAAGCACATCTTGCATCGGTTGTCCGTCCGGATTCACAATGACCAGTGTTGTATCCGTTTCAGGCAATAGCTCGATGTGGATTGGAGCAGGCTTGACTGCTCCGCTGTCTGTCACAACGCGCGCGGCTTCCAAGCAATAGCCTTTCGAGTAGGCCCAAACAAGCGATTCAGCGTAGGCCACTTTCCCATCAACCAACGGCGAATTGTGAACGCGGAGGACAAACTCACCTTTCTCGTTCGAGACCGCGCTTGCGCTGATTGTGCGTGTTGAATACCGATCAAACGCATAATACCGATCAAACGCATAGGGATAGATAATATCAGCGTTGACAATAGGCCTTCTCTGCTTGTCGGCGACAGAACCTACAATCTCAATAACTTCTTGGTCTTGGTCGGCAGCATTCCCTGCGTCAGTTAACGGCGCAATTTCTTGCGCGGAAACCAAGGCCGATGACAGTGTGAGAAGAACAACCAAATTGAAACAGCTCATATTTCTTCGCTGCGCCGATGGATGCATCCAAGTAGTTGCCTGGTTCATCTGGACACTCCGTTTCTTGTGTGTCTATTGTTCTCATCGCTTTGCGGTTGCTGATCAATTATAGTCGTGCTTGTGACTAATTTGCAAAGAACCCTTCAAGCCGAAAATCGCCCTCGATAGGCATAAAGCCCGTCTGCTTTTCGGTAACAGCCCCGTTCTCGTCAATACCGTTCGTGCCTACGCTGTAGAGCTCATATTGGCCGTGTACTACCTTGTACTTGAGTGGACCTCCGTCAATTGCCAGTGCATCCTGTGGGACCCTGGGTAGCCAATTCGGAACGAGTTCGGCCAACGTATCCGGTGGTCGACCATTCTGCCGCTGGAAGCCTTGGAGCGCCATGTCGGTGGCAAGCAAATGCATAAGCGTCTTATGTTGTAGGTATTGCTGCCTCAGAAAATCAGTATTAACCGATACGATAGGCATTCCAGACCACTCCGCAAGTAGCACGGTCAAGTGGCTGTGCCAGCCCTGACGCACCATGAACAGACGCTCCGTTTGAAGTATTTGCTGAGTTGGCTCCATCTCTTCTGCCAGTGCCAAGAGTTGGTGGGAGATCCGCGTGAGAGAGTCATTTTCAAATGACGTTCTTTGGTCATAGAGCTCGTGCAACCCAAGTGACGAGCACGCTCTCCCCACTAAGTCTTGTACCAACAACCCGCACTTCCCGTACGAACTCCGAGTTGTACAGCAGAAAGACAGTCTGTCGCAGCCGCCGCGGTCCCAGCTCGCGACCGGCTGCGTGCGACAAAGGCTTTCGCAACTGTACGAAAATTTTGCAGGTCATCCATCGGCAAACTATCGATGGGAAAATCGACGGGTGCTCTCACCGGGCGTTGGAGTTCCTTCGAAAGGGTATCCAAATCTCCGCCGATTACATCCAAAATTTTCGACATTCGAGCTGCCGGAATGGCCTCCCAGTCCCCGAATCGCGCTAATGCGGCCTGTAGATTGGATTCGGCAACGCGAGCCGATAAAGATGCCACTTGCCCATATGCGTTATCCGGGAGATCGTCAGCGGGAACTCCTGGCGTAAACAGCAGTTGCAGCGACAGTATCGACTGTGGTAGCGCGAATGCCAAAAGTCCACTGACAATTAACCTTCTTGGAATGGGACTGACCGCCCCCCATTCCGATGACCCAAATGTTATACATAGCCAAGCCAAAGGAGTCACGCCGAACCACAACCATTCGGGATGTAGATTTGGAGGAGCAACTCCCGGCAAACCCATTGTGAACAGTGTCAAATCTGGAGGCCACCCGGTGTTCATGTGCAGTGACAACAGCAGCCAGTCCATTAGGGATAGAGGGACCGCAATCAACATGGCTACAGATGCAGCGCTGACAACCAGCGTTAGCCGTATGCTCGTCACTTGATTCACGTAGTAGGCTATGGCTGAAAGAATCGAAGTCGCCAGGCAAATTAGCGTTAGTGACACCCATGCCCGGAAGTTCAATGTGGGAGTATGAAGGGCAATGGTTGTTGCGCAGGCGAGCAAAGCCGTGACGATCAAGATAGATCCGAGTGAGAATTTGGCGCTGGCTTTGATCTTGTTTTGGGAACCATCGCGGTCCAATACGAATCTTCGAATTCCACTTATGAGCGAAGCGCCTAGAGTCACAGACGAGATCAATAACCAGTAGATCTCGTACGCCCCCGCCGCCAACACTGGAATGAAGAGCAAACCGACTCCAAGATAACGAACTAACCAACGGCTCTTTCTGTCAATGGCAACGTACTGGGATGCTATCCCGGCCATTAGGAGCCAAACAATTAAGAGCCAAGCGGCCATTATGCTCTGAGCGGTGTAGTCAGGTTCGACCATGTTTTTCCTCGCTCGGCCGCATTACCACTTTTGAAAAGGATAACTATCGCGACAAGTACTATACCGCTGTCCAACTTTGACCAGCTAGTTGACTGCCTGATTGTGCCAGTCAACGGTTGCATCGTCCAACTGGACAAATAGTCTATAGTTATTGATGGTAATATACTCGGTGTAACCGCGGATCTGCCACTTATCCGTATTACTTTAGAGCCTTATCAAAATGTTTTTGTCTGGCCACTTAATCTTAAGACGACGCGTATTGTTCATGGTGGTCGCGTCGGTATTGCTGGCGGGCCCGGGAAGTTTTGGGAAGGAGGAACCTGAAAATGGTTGGCCCCACGTGCGCGGTCCAAACTATGACGGTTCTTCTTCGGAAACGGAGCTTGCTGATAAATGGCCGGACGACGGGCCGCCGGTTTTGTGGGTGAAAGAGCTCGGGCAGGGCTATTCATCGATCGTCGTACAGAACGAGCGGGCATATACCCAGTACCAGACGTTGGCGGGTCAATACTTAATTTGCCTGGATGCGTCCACTGGAGCTACCGTGTGGCGTTACCGATATGACTGGCCCTTCGAAGCTGCCGGATTGTATCCAGGTCCATATAGCACACCCACGCTCGCACTTCAGCGTGTTTATTTCACGACACCTGCTGGAAGTGCAGGTTGCTTGGATCTCAATGGCAAACTTGTTTGGCGACGAGAGCTTAAAGAAATGTACTCCGGCGACGGAACCGACTTTGGGTACGCATGCTCCCCGACGGTCGTAGATGGAAAAGTTGTTTTGCCTGTCGGTGGCGCTCAGGCCAGTATCGTTGCACTGGACGCGAGGAATGGCGATGTGTTGTGGGTCTCAGGCAATGAAGCTGCAAGCTATACGCCCATGCTACCCATAACAATTGACGGTCATCAACAACTCATAGGCTATTTGCAAAACGCCCTTATCGCCTGCGACACGGCGACAGGCAAGCAGTTGTGGAAGCAGTCGATATCGAGCGGTTACAGCGAGCACTCGGCTTGGCCGATTTATCGCGAACCGTATTTGTGGACTTCGGCACCGTTTCAGGCCGGCTCTACGCAATGGCAATTGGTGGGTGGCTCAGCGTCGCAATGCACAGCGACTCGTCACAGCCGCTTGATGTCCAATGACGTGGCATCGAGCGTACTTGTCGGCGACACATTGTATGGCTTTGATCTGGCGGAAGCGCAGTCCAAAGCACACCGCCCGTCCCGCGGTACATTCCGTGCAATCGATTGGTTGACCGGCAAAGAACGTTGGTCCAATGGCGATGCACGCGCGAGACGATCGACAGACTTCGAGGCCAGTGCGCGTGAGCAAACGATTGGGCATGCCACCATCTTGGCTGCTGATGGGAAATTGTTCCTGCAGACGGACTTAGGCGATCTAATTCTCGCCAAGGCAAGTCCGGAGAAATATTCTGAGTTAGGGCGAACGCGAGTGCTTGGTGGCGAAATTGGTTGGTCGTCGCCTGCGCTCGAACAAGGTCGATTATTTGTACGCAATCGATCGCGAGCTGTTTGCTTGTTCGTTGGCCAGCAAGATCAATTGACTGAAACAATGTTGAACGCCAGCATCAAAGCGAGCGACGTGACACAAGGCGCAGTCTATGACTTCTCCCAGCTCATCGGCGTTGAACCCGAATACGCAATGGACCCACCTACGGTTCGCTGGCTCTGGCGCTGGTATCTGTGTGGGGCGATTATCATCTCGATTTCCGCAGCGATTGCAGTAGGCTCAAAGGCACTTCTTCGCCGGTGGATGACAGTGAAAAGAACTCATCTTATTTTTGTGATCTTCGCCTTTGTGCTTGGAAGTGTTGTAGGAACACCAGCCAGCGTAGCGCTCAACGACTTTATCTTTACGTGGCCAGTTTGCTTATTTGTAAGCTTCGCGGCAGTGGTGTCACAGGCCTCGGGGAAAAGGAATAATGCGACGACTGGCTCGCGGCGAACAGAATCTAGCGGCTGGCTGATCATTTTTTTCGGATTGACCTGCGTGGCCTATTTCGTAGCGTGTCGACAGCTTAGCTTGATGACAGAAATGGCTTTTCTGTGTGGTTTTCCTGCCGCAATGCCATTTCTTCTATTGGATCGTCTTCCTCGCACCCGTACTTCACCGTCGAGCGCGTGGCAAGGTCTCGCCCTCGGATTCGTTACCGCTCAGCTTGCCTTCGCTGCATATTTCGCTGCAACGGCGTGGCTGCTGTCGACGCGTTACGATCTGGCTGTTAGTTGTGGAACATTTACCTGCTCCTGACACGCCCTCGACACGCCCTCCTGTGCGCACTGGCGAAAGAACGGTTGCTGTGAAATTGACCGCGCAATTACCCGGGTTCATAGGTCGGTTTGTCCAACCTCATTAGCTCGGAAGCAAATTCGCACCGGTGGAGGGTGACCGGTGCGAGTTGGAGTGGCCATTTTTCGCACTGCTTAACTTCGTTGGAAAAACTGTAAGTTCGATCTGTACCTGATTGGGTTCGGTATACGCCATCGATCCAGGCGGGACGCTCGATTCAAAATGGACAGGCGTACATAGGATCGTCATTGGAAACTGGTGCGAAGGCTAGTTGCCGAGCCGACTGAACATCACTGTGAGGGCGCCGTCGTACTGGCGGTCGACGCCACTGCCGACGGGCGTGCCGTAGGCTGCACTTAATTGCGATTGAGTGGCGAACTCAAATGTCGAGCCAGCTTCAAGGTTGGTCAAACTGGTCGTGCCGCTAAAGTTAACGACTTGAAATGGGCCACACAGCGCGGTGACGTTGTAAACGCGGGCCGTGTTCTGATGCACTTCAACAGTTGGCGCTATGACAGTTAGTCCTTTTGATCGATTGCTGCGGTAGGCCCAGTAGCCGATACCCTCGCTCCTTGAGAAGTGTAAACAGTTCATCGATTTTGTAATCGGTTGTTAGCAATCGATCCGGTGGAGCAACTCCGGGGCACGCCTGGGGTCTGTTGCTTCCTCGATGTAGAATGTTGCTCGTGGGAAACCTTATTGAATTAGCAGTGGTACACCTTGAATGCAGCATTTCAATTGGAAACGATTCTGGCACTTGCGCGGCCAAAGCTGTTCGCTTGAGAATGGTGCGTTTTTATCGACCCAAGCTGCGGAATCCGAAACTGTAGTTGGGTTCGAAAAAATCGCAAAGCTCCCGTGCGTGATTTTACTCGGCGAGCCAGGTACCGGGAAATCGACCTCAATCGGCGAGGCGGTTGGAGCAGTCGCATCCAACGAAGCGCACTATGTTAATTTGAATTCATACGGCGACGAAAAACGACTTATTGAAGACGTTTTTCAAGCGGAAAGTGTCACTAAGTGGAAAACAAGCGACCATTCGCTATACCTATTCCTTGATAGCCTTGACGAGTGTCGCCTGCAACTACCGCATGTACTCAAAGTGATTGATCAGCAGCTTGCTCAGTTTAAGCCATATGTAAGTCGATTGCGGCTAAGGATTGGTTGTAGGACGGCAGATTGGCCGATCGCCTTCGAACAAAAGCTCGAGTCGTTGTGGGGCATGAAGCCAAGCGTCTACGAGTTGGCACCATTAACTCGGCGAGACGTTGAACATGCCGTGTTTACGTCAGAGCTAGATGCCAGTTCCTTCTTCACCGAGCTGGAAAGAGTTTCAGCCTATCCATTTGCGGCAAAACCCCTCACACTTGATTTGTTAATCCAACTTTTCCGTGAGCGCGGGCAATTACCCTCCAGCCAAATTGAGCTGTATGAACATGGCTGCAAGCTCTTATGTCAGGAGAGGAATCCTGACCGCATCATCGCCCGTCAAGGAAACGGCTACACGACAGAGCAAAGATTTTGCATTGCAAAAGCTATTGCCGCGTGTGTGATCTTCTGTGCTAAATCGGGAATCGAAGCCAATGAATCCAGTAGAAACGTTCTCGATTCATCGGACCTGACGTTTTGTGATCTCATCGGCATAAACCTTGAGTTCAATGGCGAAGTGCTATCGATAAGTAAAGAAGCCCTCATCGAAACCATCGGCACAGGGTTATTCTGTGGCCAAGGTCCGAATCGAGTTCGGTTCGTGCACCAAACATTCGCTGAGTTCTTGGCCGCAAGTTTCTTGGTTGAGTCGCGGATGGATGGCACTCAAAAAAGACATCTACTTCATGAATCGGTGACAGGCAAACAGCTCGTATTTCCGCAACTAGCTGAGTGTGCCGCATGGGCGAGTTCAATGGATCAGACCGTCTTCCAACTCCTGCTAGATTACGAACCCAAGATACTTCTGAAAACCGACGTAGCTTGTCTAAGCGACCATCAACGAAGTTTGATAGTGCAGCGATTTCTTGAGCAGTTTGCACATGAGGATTCGATAGAAGACCCGTGGAGTGACTTTCCGTTTTACGGCAAATTGCGTCATTCAGGTCTTGCCGAACAGATAGCTCCATACATTACGGATGCATCTAAAAATGAGTCGAGTCGCCGATTTGCAGTTCACCTCGCGCTCTTTAACGAACAACGTGAGCTTGTCGATGATTTGATTTCAACCAGGATGAAGGATTCGGAGTCTGAATCAATAGTGGAAGCGTGCCTGGATGCTGCAGTACGCTTGGCGAATATCTCACAGGTGTCCTCACTGTTGCCCTTGGCCCAGCGAATTGCTACCAGTCGTAGCCACTTCCGAATAAAGCAGCGAGTTCTTTCGGCGCTCTGGCCGGGACATATCTCCGCTAAAGAACTCTTTGAATGCATTCAGCCAACAAATAACGATGAATCGGGCTTGTATCGTGGTTTCGTGCAGTTCGCACTCGCACGTGAGCTTCAATCCAACGATTTAACGATCGCATTAGAGTGGGCGGCAAGCATGAATGGTGTTGATCGATTCGACCGAGGGATTGAAGCGTTGATCAGTCAAATTGCAGTTCGTGCCTGGAATGAGTGCGATCAAAAACTGATTCGTCAAGCGTTCTGCAAATTCGCGGTCAATCGACTTTTGAGACGAGTTGAAGTCGTACCGTTGCTCGAGGGTGATGGCGAGAAAGAAGCAATTCCCAAGCCTGCTGATAACCCAGTTTTGCGGCATGAAGTTACCAGATATGTTGTTCATAACATGGAGAAATTCGAGGCGTACGCGGACGGCTTAGTGCATTTTTCGCCACAACTGGTACGGCACGCGGATCTGGCATGGTTGATTGAATGTATGAATTCAGAATCCGATGAAGAGCATCAAGAACGCTGGCTTACGTTAATCGAGGATGTCTTCGATTCAAACGACCCTGCACATTTCGAACTCATTCTCGATGCAAGCGATACATCGCCCAAGTTGGCCGAGTGTTTTTGCGAAATTCTCGAGCCCGTCGAACTCGGATCGGATCGCGCGAGAGAAATGAAGCGGAGGTTCGAACGTTGGCAAGTCATGGAAGCTGGTTCGAGGACTGAGGAGCTACAGCAAAACACAGTTCCAATCGCAGAGCGAGTCCTTCCGCTGTTGGTCCGAAGCGAAGGCGGCGAGACCGCAGTTTGGCGCGACATTCTGGATCATTTGGACTTCGCTCCTGACGGTCCAAATTACCCATGGTCGCTTCGCAATGATCCCACACAAATGCCCGGTTGGCGTAGTCTCGATTCTCAACTTCAGGAAAGAATCGTCGAATCCGCAAAGCGTTTTATTGATGATGACAGATTTGAATCTGGGCTGGATTGGGTTGGGACCGGATCAATGCCAGGTGACCCGCTTAATGGTTATCATGCCATTCATCTCGTCGCATCATTGGATCCACATGGATTGAAAGCCATTTCGCCTGAGGCCTGGCAGCGTTGGGCTTCGATAATAATCTGGATGCAGGATTTCACGCAAGTAACCGTGCACGACTTCGGCGCAAAAATTGCCTTTGAGTGCGCCGAACAGGCGCCTAGCGTCATTCAATCTTGTCTTCAGCGAATGACGCGAAAACGTCAAACGTCGACTTCGTCACAGACGCCAGATATTTTTGTTTTGTCTAGATTCTTTGAATTTGCTTGGCAACCAGCGGTCGAAAGAATGCTCGCTGCATCGCTAATGGATCCAACGATTGATGACTTGGTATTTCGGCGAATAGCGGTTGCATGTCTTGAGCACAATTCTAGCTTAGCCAAAAAACATGTCAAAGCTGCTATCCCAACTGACATCCCATCATCTGGACCAGAACGGAGTCGAGCTATCACGGCCGCTGGGGCACTCATAGAAGCGGCTGACGATGGAGCTTGGGGCGCGGTGTGGCCCGCAATCCAAATCGATGTTGCGTTTGGTAAAGCTGCTATCGAAAGTGTCGCAGAATACAATCGTATGAATCCGTCGATCGTGTATAGGATCGGAGCTGCGGCGTCGGCTGAACTCTACATTTGGATGGCAAGTGTATACACATTCCGTTCGCACCGCGATCCAGTTGACGGACCACACGAACCAACACATGGAGCCCTCGAATACAGGGACTCCATACTTCGCGCCATTCAAGGATTGGGGACCGAAGAATCAGTCAGGGCCCTTAAGCGAATTGCTACGCATTTTCCAGACCAGAGTTTTCTGCTTCGAGTCGTGACATCGGCACGATACATTCTGGCTAGGCAACGGTGGACGCCAATTTCACCTGCGGCTCTCTTTGAAATCGCCAAAGATCCAAAACGTCGTATCATCCAAACAGCATCTCAGCTTCAAGATGTCATCGTCGAATCGTTGAGGCGACTAGACGGAAAGCTCCAAGGCGAGAACCCTGCTGTCGAAGACCTTTGGAATGCGAACGTACCTAAAGATGAAAACTGCCTATCCGACTACATCGTTCGTCACCTGCGCGACGACCTAGTTGGCCGCGGAGTGGTTGCACTTCGTGAAGTCGAGATTCGTCGAGGTGGAAATAGTATCGGCCGTGATGGCGAAAGAACGGATATCTATATCACCCGCGAAATCCCAGATGCAAAATTCGGATCAAGTACCATTGCCCAAGTGATTCTAGAAGTCAAATGCATTTGGAATCCGAGCCTAAAAACGGCGATGAAGGAGCAGCTCGTTGATCGCTATCTGCAAGACAACGACTGCCGTCATGGACTGTATGTCGTCGGCTGGTACGATGGCATTCGCTGGAAGAAAGAGACAAGTTCATACCGTAAGTCTCGAAGCGTGAAATCGCTAGCGGATTTGCAAAGCCAACTTGAGGAACAAGTAGTCAGCATCACTGAACAGCATCCTGACATAAGCCTGAAAATTTACGTCTTGCAATGTGCAATTGCCTAACATCGATGACAACCGAATGTTACACCTGCCCCGCCCAACAAAGCCTTACCACCGAAACCAAACTTGAACTGAGCGAGGCTTTCTCTGGGCAGTTTGACGGGTCACGTCTATAAGCACACTTTATGCGGGCAATAAGCGCAGCACTAATTCTCCGCCCCACACTCAAGACATAGAGTCCCGCTAAACTGCGACGCTCCGCAGGACTTGCAGATCACGTGATTCGAGAAGAAGCCGCCACCAGTGCCGACCTTTAACGTAAAGCCCGGCAGTGTAGCGAAGGTCATATCTTTCGTCTGGGCCACGGTCCCGAACTTTATCTCCTTCACGATCCTAACTGGCTCGCCTCGCAACTCCGGCAGGCGTATGAGCAATTGGTATTGGGTAAGCTGGCGGATCACGGCCATGTGCTCACCAGTTAATGTCCCGTCGTCCCTAAACTGTTCAAGTTCGTTTAGTAGAATGGATATGTCTCGCTTCTTTTTCGTCTCTTCGATCAGCCCCTCAACCCGACTCGTCTTGGCCTCCGCATTCTGAAGCTCCCGCTGAATGGCAAGACTCGGTTGCCAGAGCGTATCCGATTTTCTCCGATTGCATGGAGCACAACAAGGCAGAAGGTTCTCAAATCCATGCAAGTTGAAGCACTCTGGCCTCCCCAATTCTTGAAGAACCATTGCAAGCGTTTCAGGTTCATGCTCAACCGACTGAGGGATAACGTGGTCAACCTGCATTGATTGCAAGTCAACTGGCTGGCCGCATTGGTAGCACTTTTCACCATGCACGGTCCATATTGCATGGCGATGAATAGCTGAGCCGTCATATTTTGGCATATTCAAGTGTTGCCTCGCCTACAATTTTCGGCTTCATTGTAGCAGTCGTGTGAACTCAAGCATCTTCTGAATCTACCAAATCATGAACCTCGTAGCCTTGATGATTTCCTTTTCGAGGCCGGGGCGTCAACCATTTATAAGCGAGTGCATCCGCCTCAGTATCCATCGCTGCGACCTCGTCGGAGCTTCCTGGAGAGTGTCGCAGCCAGTGGTGGGCAATCTCATGCGCGATTACGTGTCGAAGCTTGTCTTCCTTTTCAAAAACGTGCGGGGCGATATACACAACCCGCATATTCAACCAAAACCCGCCACTTCCGCCGGAACGACCTTCAGCGTAGCGTTCCATTGGCACTGCACTCGGCCCAATAATCGCTGCTTCCCCGTTAATATCCTTCGGTGGACAGAACCAAACCAGTTTTTCGAGAGCCCATTCCCGAACGTTACAGGGAAGCTTGGATAGTGTGTACCCTACCTGTTTTTGTTGTTCTCGGGAGCTGCCGCCAAGCCAAACGAGCCGGGACGTGATTTCCTCACTCAAGAATTATTCCTTTCTGCTGGTTGTCACCTTGGTTTTCTTGGCCGCTTGACCACCCGGCAACGAGACGCGCCCGATCGCCGCCGGCGGACGGCTTCGGTTCCGTCACGCCTGCCACGTCCGCTAGCGTTGGCCGACTGCCTGTCAACGGTTCCCGGATCGTTTATTCCACCCGTCAACGGTCCCTGGAACGAATGGCACTGCCGGCAATATATCAGCCTTTTCTATGCTGCGGCGCCAAGTTCAAGTTTGTTTTCGTGCTGGCGGACGACTGCAACATCTTTAATTGAATCAGGTTGTTGTCCATTCGATGCCCTCAATGTCGCCACTTGGCTTCAATTAGCAGCGAAGAATCCACCGACCGCAACTTTGATCGCGCGTAAAAGTGCAGTCAAAATGGCAAAGTTAGGCCGCTCGTGAATTCAAACGTTCGTGACCCAGGACGAACCCCTATATGGCCTCGTATGTCAAGAGAGCGCACGTTCCTTGTCCCGATTATTTTTGGCTTTCTTGACTCTCCTTTCGTGGGACCCACGGGTTGGCGTTGATCCGTACTCCAGACGTAGTCAAAGTAGGCGCGAACGGGTGCCGGCGAGTTGACGAAAGCTCAAAGCGGTTGTTGGATTGCGCAAGCGTTTCTTTCAAGTAGTTACGCCAGTCCGGCATGATAGCCGGCGTGACGCACTCAAACCCCTATCTGACGTTCGGCCTCGACCGGCACGAAGCTGGTCAAGACTGTGACACCAACGGCGACATCGCCGTCCTACACGACTCCGAATGAGTCGATCTTGTGCCACGCCGTAGAAACTCATCGTTGCCCTGGGCACCGTCCATTCATTCCGGGAGTTCTCCCCGCAAATTCTCGTAGCGAGGGCGGGAAGCTCAGTTAGCTTTGGGCTCGGGCCAGGGGCAATCACGCCTCTTTGAATCGATTGTCACCTTTCGCATTTGTTGTTTGTAGGAGCAGGCGCCGACGGCGGTCCAATCCGTCCTAGCAGGTTCGGGGTCTTGGCGTAGAGCGACCGCGGACGTCTGGCGTCAGTGGTATTGGTCGCTGCAAAAGACGCTTTGCCCATGGATGACCTGAGTTCGTCCTACGGCTCCGCCGCCGGCCCTGCATTTAGCTGGCGAAGAACTTCACCGCATCAAAGGCCTCCTTTCGTTTCCACATGTAGTAAACTGTGCGGGCAATCTTGCGAGCCAGCATCGTCATGGCTCGGCCGTTGCCGTATTTTTTCTGCTTGCGGGCAAGGAACTGCTGGGCACGCTCGCTATTGCGGAGCATCATTAGAGCCGCTTCGGAGAAAGTCCATTTCAAATGTGCATTGCCAATCTTGGCACCTCCCTGCCCAGTGATCTTACCGTCACTCATCTGTTTGGGCGTGACCAACCTGGCGTACGACAAGAAGTCACCCACCGTCGGGAAACGGTTGATGTTGTGAATCTCGTACAAGAGCATCAATGACAGGAGCTTACCGACGCCGGGAATTGTCTGCAGTAGAAAGCAAGCCTGGGCATCGTGCAGTTTGGACTGTTGCTGCAAGTTGCTTTCGAGTTGTTTGAGGAGTTGATCGTAGTGGCCGATCAATTGCAAGTCGGCTTCGACGCTCTGCCGCGCGCCGGCTTGCTCAAAACGATCGAGGATGTCTCGGTTGCAGGCGTACTGCAGCATTTTCTCGAAGGGGTCGAGATTGTATTGTTGGTTGACCAATTGAACGTGTGCCAAGAGCTCGCTACGTCGTCGCATTAGAAAGGTTCGGCGGCGGAGCAAGTCGCGGGTGGCGCGCATTTCCTGCGGGTAGACGTAGCTCAAGGGAAACGTACCGCCACGCAGCAGTCGAGCGATCTTTTCACTATCGAGTTTATCGTCCTTCTTCTTGCCTCCGTGAATAGCCTTCATGTAAACGGCGTGGCCGAGCAGGAAATTGATGTTTTCGGCCACGCACAGATCTGCCAGCCAGTACCAAGTGAACATGCATTCTGCCCCGACGACTAAGTCGTCACGAAAAGGCTTAATAGCATTCAGAAAGTCATCCGGCTTGGCGCGCATGTTACGATGCAAGAGCTTGTTGCCGTCATGATCGAGGATGCACAAATACATCCGTTTTGTGTGTAGATCCACTCCGCAATAGAATCGATGTTGTCCGTCGTAAAATCTCATCATGGTCCCCTTGTGTTGGATGAATTAACAACCATACAGAACACAGAGAAAGACTAGCGCGGTGCAGGGGGCGGCAATGAGCCCCCGCTCGCCGAC
>JBGSJT010000776.1:0-7599 GCA_041741715.1 Pirellulaceae bacterium
GCGGAACACGACAGGACGGAACTTGAGGTTGCTAGCACTGGAATAGGTTGCGCCTTCAATAGACCTTTTAGCCTGAACATTCGGAAATCCAGACATGACCAAGCCACGTCGTCGGCTAAAAAAAGCCAATCACGGTGCACGTCCCGCCAACAGTAAAGCTCGCAAAGCCAAGCGTCGCAAGGTCAAGACGCGGGTCTAAGCGCTACGTTGTCATTCCTGAGAGACCGCTCTCGAGTTCCAATTGGGGAGTCTTCTCGCTGTGGCACCACGCGAACTGATTCACGATCCGGCCACGTTGGATTTCCAACATGTGATTGCGGATGCGGCTGAGATACGCAAGTACAATCCGCAACGACACGAGATGGAGCAGTTGACGGCCATCATTTATGAAAACCTGGAGACGCACATCTGTGTCGGCTACAAGGACGTGTCGCTCAACGAATTTTGGGTCCGTGGACACATGCCCAACATGCCATTGATGCCAGGGGTCATGATGCTCGAAGCGGCTGCGCAAATGTGCAGCTACTTTTCACAGAAATATGATTTGCTGGGTGCCGACATGATCGGCTTCGGCGGCTTGGAAGATGTTCGTTTCCGAGACCCAGTGATCCCTGGCGACCGATTGGTACTGATGTGCCAAATGACCAAGCTGCGTCGTGGTAGAATAGTTGTCACCAAATTTCAGGGCTTTGTCCGCAATTCTCTGGCGGTTGAGGGTATCCTTAAGGGGATCCCCATTCCAATCGAGTTGGTCAGTTCGCAACTGGCCAAGTCGTCACCAGGCGATCAGGCTGGATAGTGACACGGCTGGTTAAGCTGGAAGAGTACCGAAACCCATTACCGATCGAGGTTCCTCATGCGCATGGCTTCACGTTTTGCTCTGTCCCTTCCACTCGTGGCTCTGCTGTGTGCGGTAGTTCAAGCGCATCCGGGACATGCCCGTGAGGTTGTCCCGGCCGAAAGCTCGTGGCACTATCTATTGCAACCCGAGCATGCGCTAGTCAGTGGCATCGGAATTGCGGCAATCGCGGGGTTTGGCACGGTTGGCTATCTGCAATTAGCCCGACGTCGCCAGCCACAGCTGCAACCGGTTCGCGTGCGACGCTTTTCAAGCAACTGAGGTTTTCAAGCAGCTGACCGACGGAGCGATCAGCGACATTGAAACGGCAACGGAGCAATCAGCGACTCAAAGTACGATGCACGTTCGCGATTCGTTAGCTAAGCCTCAGCATGTAGTGATTGCGGCCAATCCGAAATCGGGAGCAGGGCCCAGCGGTAGTCGCATCGCGGAACTGCAGGGAGCAATCACAGCGGCAGGTTACCAGTGCCGGGTTGAACATTCGCTTGAAGCGTTGCTGGAGCAATGCATTGTCCGTGACCGCGCTGGCGACCTGCGTGCCGTGGTTTCGGCTGGCGGGGATGGCACGGCAGAAGCACTGGCGAATATCCTGCCGAGCCACGTACCGCTCCTCCTCTTTCCGCTCGGCACCGAAAATCTGCTGGCCAAGCATCTGCGCATCACCGGCGATGTGCGTCAAGCTTGCGATATCCTGCATCGTGATCAGCGATTAGCCCTAGATGTCGGCTCAGCCAACGGAAAATTGTTCCTCGTCATGCTTAGTTGTGGTTTCGATGCGGAGGTAGTGCGGCGCATGCATGCAGTACGCACTGGACACATTAACCGTTGGTCGTATGCGCGGCCTATTCTCTCGTCGCTGCTCGGCTATCGCTTCCCACAACTCGGCTGGTCCGTGGGAACCATGCCTGGCGAAATGCCAGCGCAGGGCCAACCTGTCGATGCGGAGCAGACGTTGCGCCACGCGGCTTGGTTATTCGTGTTTAACGTCCCGCGCTATGCGGCTGCACTCAATTTCTGTCCGCAAGCCGATCCGACCGACGGTCTGCTCGATGTCTGCACCTTCCAATGCTCGGGCATAGTCGCGGGGTTCGGCTATTTAGCGCGATTGTGGCATGGTTCGCATCAAAGGATGCGTGGATTCTCACATACCCGCTGCGGGCGTCTGGAGATTCCTGCTCCAATAGACAACAATGGGCGCACGCTTGATGTCCCCTATCAGCTAGATGGTGACCCGGGTGGACTTTTGCCTCTGAAGATTGAAGTGTTACCAGCCCGACTCACGCTCCTTGTTCCTGAAACTCCCGCTGCCTGAAACTCGATCCGATATGAAGCAGTCCGTACAAGCGGTTTCGATTGGCCCAGTATCAACTAAACCATTATCAACTAACCCATTATCAACTAACCCAGCATCAACTAACCCAGTATCCATCAGCCCGATTCGCTGCGGACAGCCAGAGCAACCCTTGGTGATTATTGCTGGTCCGTGCGTGATCGAGTCGCGTGATTTAACCTTGTCGATCGCCGAAGCGTGCCAGCGAATCACGACCAAGTTGGGATTGCCGTACGTCTTCAAAGCCTCTTTCGACAAGGCCAATCGGACTAGTTCGAGTGCCTTTCGGGGAGTCGGCATCGAACAGGGATTGCGAATTTTAGAAGATGTTGGACGGCAACTTGGACTTCCCACGACGACCGACATCCATCTACCCGAACAGGCGGCAGTGGTCGCCGAGGTGTGCGATTTGTTGCAGATCCCAGCCTTTTTGGCGCGGCAGACCGATCTGTTGCAGGCTGCGGCGGCGACAGGCAAACCGATCAACGTCAAAAAGGGGCAGTTCATGGCCCCCAGCGACATGCAGTGGGTGCTGGGCAAGTTGCAGTCGGCCGGGGCGGCTGGAGTGCTGTTGTGTGAGCGCGGAACATTTTTTGGCTACGGTCGGCTCGTCAATGATATGCAGTCCCTCCCCATCATGCGCTCCCTTGGAGTGCCGGTTGTCTTCGATGCGACCCACTCGGTTCAACAACCTGGCGGACTTGGGGGGGCGACCGGAGGTAGTCGTGAAATGGTCTGGCCACTGGCCCGCGCCGCTGTTGCCGTAGGGGTCGACGCTCTGTTCCTGGAGACTCACCCCGATCCGGATCTATCTCCCAGCGACGGGGCGAACATGATCGCGCTGGAGAACGTAGAACAGCTATTGCGCCAACTCCAGCAAATTTCTGAGTTAAGTAAAAACTGGTGATAGCATGGGCTCCAACTGATAAGATCTAATATCGGCTCGACGCGCAAGCCAGTGGGTCCCTGCAACGAACGCTGTGGGCAACGGCAAGGCCAGAATCCAAAGCCCCACTGGCTAGCGCGTCGAGCTGATATTGAACGTTCAACCTCATTCCTGACGCGTCGAATTGCAATTGATATTTTTCCTCTAGCCAACACCTCACATTCATGCTTGAGTCCATTCACTTTCATCCGACATTCCGATTTGGACGTGGTCGCATTTCAGCCACGGTTGTCACACCCGGTCTGCTGCTGACGAGCCTGCTACTGACTTGCTTACTGAGTGGTTGTATTTCCAAGCAGGGACGCGATCGCTCGGAAGCCTACGCGCAGGCCATCGAGGAACAAAAGACGCAAACCGACAATTTGCGAAATGCGATGCGTTATCTCGCGCAGTTGACACCACTCAATCGGCGTCAAGCGGCGAAGGAAGTGCAGTTAGAGCTAAACACCTGGCTGGCGGAGGCCGATTACACGCAGGCCCAATACGCTCCCAGCCAATTGCTGCGCACATTCAGCGAGCAAGTTCCGGCTGATTTGCTCCGCTTGGTCGGTTGCCAAAACCCATTGGAGCTGCAGTTCAATGCTTGGGATGTGGACTATCTGTACGGCTGCCGCGTCTCGCGTAAATTGTCGGATTGGATAGTGGCGTTTCCTGTTCGCGACAATTTCATCGCTCCCCTCCTGGAGCACTACTCCAGCGATTTGCCCGCTGCGGATAGACTGAAGCTGATCAACGCCTATAAGCTCTTTGACTGGACGATTCGCAACATCGCCCTGCAAACGCAGGGTTGCTCGGTGGAAGAAGCCACCGTCGACCCGCGCGTTCCACTTTCAGATGATGGCCTGGGGTACGGTTATCTCCCCTGGGAGACGATGCTGTTTTCCGGAGGCGACTTTATTGAACGGGGCCGCGTCTTTGGAGCGCTGGCCGATCAACAAGGAATCGATACCGTCTGGCTATCGGTGGGAGCCGACGAGAACGGGCCGGGCAAACTGTGGACTTTGGGAGTGATCATCGCTGATGACATCGTTTTGTTCGAACCCAAGTTGGGAATGCCGATCCTCGATCCTGACAAAGTCGAGTTGGCAACACTCAAACAAACACTTGAGAACGATCGCATCTTGCGGCGTCTCGACTTGGCCGGTCAATTCGATTACACCTTCACCAAGTCCGACGTGCAGGACGTACAGTTCTTGATCGATGCGCCTCCTGCGGCTGGCAGCGCGCGCATGAAACTGTTGGAGCAATCGCTGCTCAGCGATGAGCGGATGGTGTTGTTCAAAAACTTCGACGCGCTCGCCACCGAGCTACACACCATTCTCCCCGATCATGCAGTCAGCCTCTGGCACACACCTTTGCTGGCTCAAGCTCAAGCGGCGTCGGTGCGCGAGCGATTGGATAACCCCTCTCCCTTCACCATGACATATATGACACAGCATGGTGTCTGGTTGATCGAGAATCCCGCCGCGATCGGACGCCGTAAACATTTGGTGGGGGAGTTCGAAAACACGCTCGATGCCGATGGTGCGCTGAAAACTTACATGGATACGAAGATCGACGATGAACGGATCGCCAAACTGTCCTACGATCCGGACGTGCAACATGAGCTGGGCGTCGCCCGCATCCCTGGCGAACCGAAGGAACAACACGACGCGCGCATCGCGCAGGCGCAGTACATCATGTCGATCTCAAAATTCGATGCTCATTTTTTGTTGGCCCAACTTCACTTTGACCGCGGCAATTACAAAGCTTCCGAGGATTTCTGGGTAAAACGCGTCTTGGAAGACCCGCGCGCACAGAAGTGGTGGTCCGCTGGCCGCTACGTCCTGGCACGCATCTATCAAGAGACCTACCGTTTGGACGACGCGGCCAAGGAACTGGCTTTTGAAGGGAGTCCTCAAGAAGCTGGCAATCGCCTGCGCCTCAGGTACCTCCGCCGCGAAGAGTAGGTGAGCCAGTACTAGCTCGACGAGCCAGCGAGTGGGTGTCCAATAAAAAAAGGCTGACGCAAGCGCCAGCCTTTTCTTGAGTTTTCAAAGTGTCAGTTCGCTTACCAGAGGTACTCGCCGCCGATCGACCAACCTTGGTACAACACTTCCCCATCCACATCGATAAACGGATGACGGTTCGCCGTGAAGGCCCCCGTACCGCTACCCAGGGCGTTGCTAATGTCGCGAGTGTTGTAGTTCTCAGTCGCGAGTGCTACGTTGTCGACATACATCAAGTTATACGAGGCTTTGATCGATAACGAGTAGCTTACGCGATAGACGGTCGAGGCGACCAACTCGCCCAAGTAAGCGGTCTTGCCATCTTGCAAATGCTCTCTCGCACCAGGAATCGAGTTGGCGAAGATTTGCGATTCAACTTCGGCGTGGTTGCCGAAAATACCACCTTTGCTTTCGACTCCCATCTGAATTCCGGGCGCGACGCACAGCCAATAGTCACCACCGATCTGGAAACCGGTCAGTTGATTCCGAGTGATGGTGTTGTGGTCGAAGAAGCGGAGTTGGTCGAAGGTGAAGGTGTTGTTGTTCGCGCCCACAGCCCTGAAACCAAATTGCTCATCCAGGTCAAAGTAACGGATACCGGCTAGCCATGATCCCTGTCCCATACCATACGGGCTGGCAAAGCGTCGGCGGTAGTTGACTTCACCATTGTGCAGTTCCGAACTGTAGTTAATGGTGTGGATGAACGAGCGATCAGTATCATCGAAACCACCTGGAGGAGCTGTACCGAACAGGCTGTAGTTCGAGTAGAGCGAGGGAGCAGCAGGTGGAATGATTTCGGCTGTCTGACTGACGTTCCAATTGTTCAATCCGAAGTAACGCGCTTCAACGCTGGTACCAGGTCCAAGCTGTACGGCCCCCATCAATTCTAGACCGTACCGTATTTTATTTAGGTCCAGGTCGGATGTTCGCAACGCAATCGGACCAGAAACGCCATTGCTGCTGACATCGTAGGTTCTGGGGAAGCTGCCATTGACCAAGTTGCGTTCAACACCCGAGAAGCCGCCAAAGTTGCTGGTCCTGGCCAAACCGATGGTGCCAGCATACAGGTCGAACCAACGCTGCGAGGTTTGACCTCCTTCGCTGTACGGTGCCAAGGGACCGAGCAAGCCGAGCAGGGCGCCTCCAAACAAGCAGCCGTTGCCTTGACCGCCGCCACAGGCACCACAACCGGCACCGCCGCACTGGCCACAGCCACCCCGCAACAAACCGCGTCCAACTGCACCGCTGCCGATTCGTGATAGTGGTCCACAACCACGGCCACCGCACACGGCATTCCCGCAGCTACCGCAACCGCCATCGAAACGGCCGAGCAGTCCACTGCCTTCTCCGCCACTCCCACAGCCGTAGCCGCCACACAGGCCCCCTCCGCAGCGATCGCAGCCACCATTGCCCAACCCACCCACGGAGTCACAGCTGGCTGTGGCGCTGGCGTAGCTGACATCCATCGGCGGAGGACCTTCCATGACCAAATTCATTGGCCGGTCTGGAGACATCATCCCGCCAGCAGGCATAACTCCCCCCTGCATGCCAGGGGGCATACCGTAGGGGCTGCGGCCTGACATCCCCGGAGGGGCTTGGCCATGCAAACTTCTTGTCGCAAATCCGTGAGCACTTACGAGGAGAGCTAGCCCCACCGTCAGCCAGTGCATACGACCACTGAGCATTCTCATTGATTTCTCTCCAGCGGCACTTCGTCCGTGTTCGGCATCAGCTATGCGTCCAGTAGGCAGTCCCACCCACCCATTCGCTAGGCGCACAACGTAAATTCGGTTTCACCCGAAAACTCGTTACAGTCTGGCTTATCGGCACCAAACGCTCGAAATGTTTGGCAGAACCGGAATAATCCGCACGATCGGACCAATTCGCATTGACTCGACTGTCAAGAGAGGCTAGCCAGGTTGAGATTAACGCCTAGCCGCTGTGATTGCACCCGGATTCCACCCGCGATTAACTTCCCAACGCCAGATCGCTAGGACAGCCAGCACAACCACTCCCTGAGCGGCCACGACATTGACTGGTCCCGACAACAACCACTGGCAGACATCCAGCGGAGACACACCCGTAGGGGCACTAATAAAGAGAATGCCCAGGCTGGCCGACAATGTGGCCACCACCGAAAAGAGACTCCACCCGTTCCATTTGTCCTTCCACGCCCAACTGCAGGCAATCCAACTACAGAGCATCCCGGACACGACCGTCGCCGAAACAGCCAGAATCAACATCGGCGACGTTTCCAGTCGCGGGATCGCATGGACCACGCAAGCCACAATAGTAGTTACAAAGCCAATATCCCAAATGGACCACCGCCAGCAAACAATATCAGCTCGACGCGCCAGATGTAACGTTAGTTGTCAATTGCGTCGAGCGTGATGACGCTGATTTTTTTTTGCATATTTTGGACAAAGAGTTTACCATAGGCGCAGGGACACACGGTCCCGCAATTTACGGGTTCCAA
>JBGSJT010000777.1:0-12516 GCA_041741715.1 Pirellulaceae bacterium
GTCAACGCTCGCTCCACTCGCGTTGACTTGCCCTGGGCTAGGAAATCGGCTGGACCTTCGGCCCGAAGAGAATTGGCTCAACTTATAAAGTTGTAAATCGCACGTCGCTGCGATTGAAGACCCAATTCCAGAACAAAACTCGCATCAACACAAAATTAGCAAATTGCTATTTGTCGCACAGCCCAGGCGGAGCCTGGGAACCAGAGCAAGTCAGCAGGCTTTCTTTTCGTTTTCTTTGCGAACACGCGTCATCTGCCCTGGTAACTCTTTCCAGCGCTTCTTGGATCGAGTATAGTTAAGGGTGGCCTGATCCTCGCAAACCCCACCTTAAATCCGGATCGTCCCACTCGCATCCCTTCCCACCTTCCGTCTGACGCTCGCCAAGTTAGAGAACGTTCATGAAGAAGTTAAACGTTGCAATTCCGCAATCCGCCCGTTGGCTGCTTGTTTCCCTGGCGCTGTTGCAGATTCCTCAACCGCACTGCCAAGCGGCTGCCCCCGACACGCCAACCACGATTAGCTACACGCAACAGATTGAACCGATTTTTCGAAACCACTGCCAAGGCTGTCACCAACCAGCCAAAGCGCAAGGGGAGTTTTCGATGGTCGATGTCGCGGACTTATTGAAAGCTGGGGAGAGCGGTGATGTGGCGGTGGTCCCCGGCAAGCCAGCAGAGAGCTTCTTGTTAACGCAAATCACTCCTGTGGATGGGATTGCAGCGATGCCCAAGAAAGCCGCTCCACTAAACGCTGCCGATCTCGAATTGATTCACGCGTGGATTGCTCAAGGTGCGGTCAATGATTCGGTGGCGGCCACTACTAGATTCAGCTCCGACAATCCGCCCATTTATACGCGTCCCCCATTAACCACGGCGCTAGCCTATTCACCAGACGGTAAATGGCTGGCGGCCAGTGGCTTTCAAGAAGTGCTTCTGATCGACGCCGCAACGCGCCACACAGTCCAGCGATTGATTGGTCTCAGTGAGCGGATCGAATCGCTGAGCTTTTCCCCCGACTCGCAGCGTTTGGCGGTTACCGGTGGATCTCCAGGTCGCTTGGGAGAAGTCCAAGTCTGGGACGTTTCGTCGAGCGAATTATTGCTTAGTAAACAAGTGACTTACGACACGATCTATGGTGGTTGCTTTTCTCCGGATGGCGCGCTGATTGCCTTTGGTTGCAGCGACAATACAGTGCGAGCCATCGATGCGGCGACGGGCGAGCCGCGTTTGCATCAGGGTGCGCACGACGACTGGATCGCGGCCTGTGTCTTCAGCCCCGATGGGAAGCATTTGGTCTCCGCTGGTCGCGACATGACGGTTAAGCTGACCGAAGTTGAAACGGAACGCTTCATCGACAATATCACCTCGATTACTCCCGGTGCTCTGCGCGGTGGCATTAGCTCCCTAGCCATGCACCCGGAGCGGAATGAAGTCTTGGTGGGCGGGGCCGATGGTAGTCCCAAAGTCTATCGAATGTTTCGTGAGACAGAGCGGCGGATTGGCGACGATGCCAATTTGATTCGCGCCTTCCCAGCTATGCCGGGACGCATTTTCAGTCTCGCCATTGGTCCGCGCGGCGAGCACTTGGCCGCCGCCAGCACGCTCGATGGTCAGAGCAGTGTCGTCGTCTATCCGTATGACTTCGATGGCGACTTGCCAGAGGACGTCAAGGCGGCGATGAAGAAACGTATCGCTGATCGTAGCGAGGACGAGACCAAACTCATCAATCAATATACGGGTAAGACTTCCGAGGCGACCAGCCGCTTTGATCTGAAAGGAAGCAGCCTATATGCGCTGACCTTTTCACCCGATGGTGAAAATTTAGCGGTGGGAGGGAGCGACGGAGTGATTCGTATCATCGGTGTCACCAACGGTCAACTCGAGCATGAATTTAGACCGGTCCCATTGTCTGAAAACACAGAGACCCTCGCGCGCGAGTACCGCTTGTCAGCCGGTCATGGTCGACCACTCCCGACCGAAGCAATCCCCGATGCACAAGCTGAGGCCAAACTGTTGCCCAGCAGCGAACTAGTTGAGCTAATCGTGGAACCCCAGTCCATTGAATTCAGCTCCGTTCGCGAAGCAATACAGTTGGTGGTGACAGGCGTGTATGCGGGGGGGCAAGCGTGTGACCTAACACGACTGGCCAAAATCGAACCGTGCGCGCAGCTCGAGATAAACGCCACAGGACTGGTTCGTCCTCAGGAAGTCGGGAGTGGAGAATTAAGCATTCGCGTGGGTCAAGTCACGCGTTCAATACCAGTCAAGGTTGCCAACTTAGAACAGCTTACGTCTGTCGATTTTGTCCGTGACGTCAATCCGCTGTTATCGCGACTGGGGTGCAATGCGGGAACGTGCCACGGCGCACAGAAAGGGAAAAATGGGTTCAAGCTATCACTGCGAGGCTATGATCCACTGGAAGATGTACGGGCGCTCAGCGATGACCTGAGCTCGCGACGCTTGAATACGGCCGCCCCCGATGCAAGCCTCATGTTGCTAAAGCCCATTGGGGCTGTGCCGCATGAAGGGGGTGTATTGTTGACCAAGGAGAGTGTCCACTATGAGATCTTGCGGAGCTGGATTGCCGAGGGAGCGCGGCTCGATGCGACTTCGAAAAAAGTCGCTCGCATCGAACTCTCGCCCACCAAGCCAGTGATCGAACTTGAGAATTCATGGCAGCAATTTCGGGTAGTTGCTCACTACGCCGATGGTAGTTCACGCGATGTCACAACGGAAGCCTTTATCGAATCGGGCAATAGCGAGGTCTGCAAGAACTACGAAGGTGGTCGCGTGCAAGCCATTCGCCGCGGCGAAGCCCCCATTCTAGCGCGCTACGAAGGGGCTTATGCGGCCGCCACAGTTACCGTCATGGGACAACGTGCAGGTTTTAGTTGGCAAGAGCCCGAGACGTTTAGTAAGATCGATCAATTGGTCTCGGATAAATGGGAACGCATGAAAATTTCCCCTTCGCCACTGGCTAGCGATACGGAATTTTTGCGCCGCGTACGGCTCGATTTGACTGGTTTGCCTCCATCAACCGAAGATGTATTGGCCTTTCTAGCCGATCCACGGTCGTCGAAAATCAAACGCTCGGCGCTGATCGATCAACTCCTTGAATCGCCAGACTACGTCGAGCATTGGACCAATAAGTGGGCCGACTTGCTGCAGGTAAATTCCAAGTTTATCGGTAGCGATGGTGCGTTAGCCTTTCGTAATTGGATTCGCGCCGCCGTCGATGAGAATCGCCCCTACAACCAATTTGCCCACGATATCCTGACCGCGTCGGGATCCAACAAAGAGAATCCAGCCGCCAGCTACTACAAGATCTTGCGTGACCCTGATCTGATCATGGAGAACACCACGCACTTGTTTTTAGCTATCCGCTTCAATTGCAACAAATGCCACGATCATCCCTTCGAACGTTGGACGCAAGATCAATACTACGAGCTGGCTGCGTACTTCGCGCAAACGGGTCTGAAAGCCGATCCAGCTAGCGGTGCAGAGAAGATCGGCGGCACTGCCGTGGAAGGTGCCAAGCCGCTTTACGAAGAGGTCTTCGACAAGCCCGATGGAGAAATGCTCCATGTCCGGACCAGCAAGCCTGTCGCACCTGAATTCCCCTACGCCTGCAACTTCGAAGTTCACGAAGGGGCGACCCGCCGTGAGAAGTTAGCGGCGTGGATTACTTCCGAAAGCAATCCATACTTCGCCAAGAGTTTCGTCAATCGTCTGTGGGGTTACCTTACCGGAGTTGGTTTGATGATGCCGCTGGATGACATTCGCGCGGGGAACCCTCCCACCAACCCAGAATTGTTAGAGCACTTGAGCCAAGAATTCATTCGCTCGGGTTTCGATGTGAAGCATGTGTTGAGAATGATTTGCAACTCGCGCACCTATCAGTTATCAGTTGCCACCAATGACTGGAACCGCGATGACAAGCAGAACTATTCTCACGCCACAGCGCGACGACTTCCCGCAGAGGTTCTTTACGACGCGGTCTACCGTGTGACCGGCGCGGTGTCAGATATTCCTGGTGTGGCCCCTGGCACTCGCGCGGCGGCGTTGCCTGACGTGGCAGTGCAACTTGACGATGGCTTCTTAAACAATCTCGGCCGGCCAGTTCGCGAAAGCGCTTGTGAATGTGAACGCAGCCAAGAATTGCAGCTTGGCCCCGTGATGGCACTTGTCAGCGGGCCGACGGTCGGCAAGGCGATTAGCGATCCCAAGTGCGCGTTACCCATTCTGGCACGAAAAGCCGAGTTGAGCGAGGGTGAGATCGTGCGCGCGATCTACTTGCGAGTCCTCAGTCGCGAAGCCACCGATGAAGAAGTCGCCGCTGTGCTCACTTCGGCCGAGTCTATTGGCAGCGACAATCAAACTGTCGTGGACGCACTTACGGAGCGTGAAGCCTGGTGGACAACAGAGCACAAGGAACGCGAGGCCAAGCGGCTGGTTCTATTAGTCGAAAACCAAACTGCACTGGCCGCACGACAAACGGCCATTGCGTCTGATCGCGAGCGATTAGAACTGGAACGCGTACAGAAATTGGCGGAAGCAGAAAAATCGCTAGCTGAATACGACGCTCAGTCCGCTGACGTCGCCAACAAGTACTTGAGCGAACAAGCCACGCAACCCAACTGGTTTCCATTGGCCCCGGCGAAAGTTCGCAGCTCCAACAAATCTGATATTGCGATTCAATCCGATCGATCGTTGGTCGTCAGCGGTAATACTGACAAAGGGATTACGACGCTCACGTTTCAAACTCCCTTGCGTGGCATCCGCGGATTGCGACTGGAGGCATTGGCGCATCCGTCGATCGCTGGAGGTGGACCAGGGCTTTCCAATACGGGCAACTTTGTGGTGACTGAACTCGAAATTGAGGCGGCTCCACTTAGCAAGCCAGTTGAGAAAGGGCGCGTGACCATTGCGCGCGGACAAGCCGACTACTCCCAGTCGGGTTTCGCCGTTGAGCAAGCCTTCGACGCGCAGGTTCGCGATCAACGCGGTTGGGCGGTCAGTCCTCGCGGCGGCACAACGCACTGGGCGATCTTCGAAACTAAGGAGCCAATTGACTTCGAAGGCGGAGCCGAAATAACTGTCACGATTCACCAGTTCCACAATGCCGACCAACATCGCTTGGCGCACTACCGGATCTCAGTTACGACCGACTCGGGTGAGATCGGCTTGGGACTCCCCGAGGAGTTCGCTTGGTTGCATCTGCTTCCTAAGAAGAGCCGCACGCCGGAGCAACTCAGCGGACTGATCGCTTACCTCAAGAGTAACGATCCTGAGCGAAGCAAGTTATCCGACGCCGTTGTAGAGCTCGCCCGTCCACTGGCCGAAGATGAGCAAGTTGTGAGTCTGCAACGGCGAGTTGCAAGCCTGGAACAAGAGACGCCCGACGATCCAAAGTTGGTACAATTGCGACTGGATGCCGCCGCCAGTCAACAGCAATTTGAGAATCGACGTTTGACCTTGGCTCAGGATTTGACTTGGGCCCTGATCAACAGTCCCGCATTTTTGTTCAACCATTAATTAGGAGCCTGTGCTATGTTTCGAGTTCAAGGTGCACCGGGTAAAGATTTGTGCGATGCTCACCTGCGAGTCAGTCGCCGCGATGTGTTGCGGGTGGGTGGCTCCGGTTTGTTGGGGCTGTCTTTGGGGAACATGCTTAGGTTGCAGGCACATGCCAACGAGGCGCAAGTGGTCTCCGCCCCTGGTTGGGGAAAGGCCAAGAGCATCATCATGGTTTACCTTCAGGGAGGTCCCAGCCATCTCGATTTGTGGGATCCCAAAGAGAATGTCCCTGAGAATGTGAAGAGCGCGTTTAGCAATATCTCGACCAAAATCCCTGGGATTCAATTTACTGAGAATCTGCCGAAGCTGGCACAAATCAACGATCGCTTCAGCATGATCCGCTCGATGAGCTACACCCCCAACGGTCTGTTTAATCATACCGCAGCCATCTATCAATTGATGACCGGTTATACGACCGACAAAGTGAGTCCGTCGGGGCAACTCGAACCGCCATCCCCCAAGGATTTTCCTAATTTCGGATCGAACATTATTCGCTTACGCCCCACCGATGAACCGATGCTGCCGTTTGTCATGCTCCCCCGACCGCTCCAAGAGAGCAATGTGATTGGCAAAGGTGGCTCAGCCGGATTTCTGGGCAAATCGTTCGATCCGTATACGCTCTATCCAGATGGAGACGACATGGATATGTCCAAGATGGAAAAGATCAAGATCGACGATCTGCAGTTGCGGCCCGATGTTTTTGCTGTGCGACTCGAGCGTCGCGCTAAGCTGCGTGATGTGGTCAATGCGCAAATGCCTGATATCAACAGCGCAGTGAAAGATTTTCAGCTCGATAGCTACTACGATCAGGCACTCAACCTGATCGTCTCCGGTCGAGCTCGTGATGCCTTCAGTTTGTCTAGCGAGTCCGACGCGCTTCGCGATCGCTACGGTCGCAACACTTTTGGTCAAAGCTGCTTGCTCGCGCGGCGATTGGTGGAGGCTGGCACGCGAGTTGTGGAAGTCATATGGCCGAAGGTTGCCAACTCGGACAATCACTCGTGGGATCATCACAGCGGTTTGACCGAAAGAATGAAGGATCGCTCAGCTCC
This sequence comes from Pirellulaceae bacterium, assembly GCA_041741715.1. Lineage (GTDB taxonomy): Bacteria > Planctomycetota > Planctomycetia > Pirellulales > Pirellulaceae > Aureliella. The sequence goes on from JBGSJT010000777.1 coordinate 6,629, forward strand.
GATGCTCGACGCCGGACTGAGCTCATTGATTGAGGACTTGGACGAGCGTGGGATGCTGGAAGAAACGTTGGTAGTGGCCATCGGTGAATTCGGTCGCTCACCACAGCGTGGCGTGAGTACTTCTGGCAACAACAATTCGGCGGACGGTAGGGACCATTGGCCCTACTGTTACACAGCCGTGGTGGCTGGTGCTGGAGTCAAGCGTGGTTACGTTCATGGTAAGAGTGACAAAACAGCTTCGGCACCGCTGGAGGATCCAGTACATCCCATCGAACTGCTGGCTTCCATCTATCACGGCTTCGGTATCGATCCCGAAACGATCGTGTACAATCACCTCAATCAACCTCGCGAACTAGTGAAAGCACAAGCCTTGACCGCTATTTTTTCCTAGCGCTTGCGTTTACTGGCATAGAATCGGGTGGCGCTGGCATAGCCAGTGGGTGGCGCTGGCATAGCCAGTGGGATCGAAGCGAGCGAGCTAGAATTGAGCTGAGTTTGCCAACGTCTCGAAGTGCGTATTTTGACTCCGTCATAGATATGTTTTAAGCATGAGACGTGAGTCACTATTGCAAGAGGCAAGATCAGTATCCGCGTGATGGCCACTAGGCCGTGAACGGTTAACTAGAATTTGCATTGGCAACTTTACGAACCTGGAGGTTACCGTTGGCTCTTGGCAGTTCAGGTGTTCATTTGTCCGCGAAACTCTGCCTCTCCGCAACTCCGCGTTTAAAACGAGTGCCGTCAACATTTCATTTTTCCGTCCGTGTTATTTCAGGCTGTAGTGTGACGCACGAAACACTTGTGCACACAAAAAGTTACAATCAGCGGAACTAAAGATTTTTGGCACAAGTACGGAGCTGCAACAAGAATTGGAGCATTCGAAGCTTCAGTTGACTTCGGTTACTTCGACACCTTGGGGCGTCTACAATAATGCCCCAAGCGAACCGCTTCGGCGTTCACTGGCCAGGCCAGTGCCACCCACCAACTCATCAAGGTAAGTATCACGTGACATCCGCGCCGACTCGGCAACGCTACTGGCTTGTCTTTTTGCTGTTTCTTCATACCGTCAACACATATATGGACCGAGTCTGCATCTCGGCCGCCAAAGGTCCTCTCCAGAAAGACATCAGTGGTCTGGACGATCAGATGATGGGCTATGTGTTTGGCATCTTTGCCGTCGGATACGCTTTGTTCCAGATACCGGCAGGTTGGTTCAGTGATCGCGCTGGGCCTCGGCTGGCGCTGACCATCGTGGTCATCATCTGGAGCATCTTTACGGCTCTCACCGGCGCTGTCTTCACGGCGATCAGCTTGCTGGTAGTGCGGTTTCTGTTTGGTGCGGGGGAAGCGGGGGCTTATCCGGGTGCCACGCGCGCGCTCTACAGTTGGTTGCCCGCCAAGGAACGTGGGGTTGGACAGGGGATCTTTCACTCGGGTGCTCGAGTGGGGGCGGCATTGTCGCTGGTGATCATGCCCGCCATCATCGCTTGGATCGGTTGGCGGTGGACGTTCGTGGCCAACGGCTTGGTGGGGATTGTCTGGGGGGCGATTTGGTGGTTTTGGTTTCGAGATCGCCCAGAGCAACATCGTTGGACCAATGCGGCGGAAGTGAAGCTCATCGACGATGGCATTCGAGAGCAAAAAGTTTCCTTTGCTGAGATCCCCTACATCCAAATTGTGACTTCGTGGAACGTGTTGCTGGCTATGTTCCAATATGCGGCCAGTAACATTACGTTTTTCATCAGTATTACTTGGCTGCAATCGTACATCGGTGACAATTGGGGTGAAGAGGCATCGAGGCTATCGGCCGTGCCGCTGCTGGTTGGGGCGGTCGCGTTGTGGGTCTCCGGCTATTTGGTGACGTACCTGTACGCACGCGGCTACTATGTAGCTTCACGTAGATTGCCCGCCATGTGTGGTTATGCCTTAGGGGCAATTGGATTATTGCTCTGTACGCTGACAACTTCCAACGCAAGCGTGTGGCCGCTGATTATTTGTTTCTCAATCGCCATGTTCGGAGTGGAGATGACCCTTAGTCCCAGTTGGTCATTCTGCATGGACATCGGGGGCGAGCGTTCGGGAGCGGTCTCGGCATCCATGAACATGGTCGGTAACATGGGGGCCGCCTTGAGCGCCGTCGTGTTCCCCTATTTCGTCAGCCACGTCACCATACCAGTGTTGGCACCTGAACTGGAGACCGCGAATTCGTTTTTTGTATTTGCGGCCGCCGTCAATCTATTGGCTGTACTCGCTTGGTGTTTCATGAATCCGTTACGTGAGCTGCAGCCTGTATCGGCTGTTGCGCTGCAACGTCGGCTAATTTCCTTTGTAGCGCTGATCGTGATTGTCATCGGGGCGGTTCTCTACGCTCAGATTTTGATGAAGTGAGCCAAGTATGACCCAAGCAGCAAAGAAATTGAGAGGCATCGGCGTGGGAGCTGGCTACTTCAGCCAGTTTCACTATGAGGCTTGGAGTCGCATCGAAGAGGTCGAACTAGCTGCGATCGTCGACCTGGACGAATCCAAAGCGCGACAGATGATGACTCAGCATGGCATACCACAGTGCTACTCTGCGTTGGCCGAGGCGATCGATCGCGAGCGTCCCGATTTCGTTGATATCATCACACGCCCCGATTCCCATTTGGAGTTGGTGCAGTTGGCGGCGGCGCGGCAAGTCGACGTGATCTGCCAAAAGCCGCTGGCACCGACCATCGCCGAGGCGGAGCAAATCGTAAACGAAGCCCAAGCCGCTGGTATTCGTTTGATGGTGCATGAGAACTTTCGCTTCCAGCCCTGGCATCGCGAAATCAAGAAACTTCTCAATCAAGGTGCTATTGGCGACAGCTTGCATTGCGTGAGTTGTCGCACAAGGACCGGAGATGGTTGGCAGGATGACGCATATCTCTCCCGACAGCCGTACTTTGTTACCATGCCACAGTTGTTGATTTACGAAACTGGCGTGCACTTCATTGATACCTACCGCTATCTGGCGGGTGAGATTTCGAGCGTCTATGCCTCGCTCAGAAAATGGAATCCTCGCATCGCTGGCGAAGATGCGGGGGTGGTCCATTTCGAATTTGAGAATGGTGCCTGCGGGATCTGGGATGCCAGCCGCTATCATGAACCGAATTACGACGATCCGCGTTACACGTTTGGTGAATTTTTGGTGGAAGGGAATGCCGGTTCGATGCGCTTGTATGCCGACGGACGACTGACGCTGCAACCCCTTGGACTACCTGAGCACGACATCGTTTACAAGCATGGTCGGCAGAACTTTGCCAGCGATTGCGTCTATCATACTCAGCGTCATTTTATCCAGCGGCTCATAGACGGCCACGATTTTGAAACTAGTGGCAGCGAGTATATGAAGACCTTGCACGTCCAAGCCGCCGTGTACGAATCCGCAGCTCGGGGTGAGGTGGTGAGAGTTGCGGAGTGAAGGAGTGATGGAGTGGGTGGCACTGGCTGGGGCCAGTGTTTTCCGAAGCGTTTCGCATGGTAGCGATGTGTGATTGTTTGAGCGCCCGAAGTAATGAATTTGGAGTTACAATAAGCGGTCTAGTGCTTCAACCTCATTTAGTATTGGGTTTTGGACGAGGTTACGAGTCCCTTTGATTCGGCGGATGCCTGGGACTGGTAACCTCGTCCACTATCCCCAACCCCAAAATCAAGAATGGTTGAAGCACTAGTAGACGCACTGCCCAAGCAGATTTTCCACTAAGAAAAACTAGGGTAGAACCAATTCATTACTTCGAGCGCTTAACAAATAGCAGAATACGTCCCGCCCCACCACCTTCGCTCACACTGGCCCCAGCCAGTGCCACCCACTCCCCATCACTCCATCCCGCCACGACCATGCGCACAATCGACCTAACACTACCGATCACGAACGACATGCCGGGTGTCGAGATCTCAATTGCAAAACGCTTGGAAGTGGAAGGCTGGAACGCGACGACGCTCAAGCTGTATTCGCACTGCGGCACGCACATGGACGCACCGAAGCATTTCTTGCCTGGGGGGGATTCGCTTGATCAGCAAGCGTTGGATGTCTTGGTTGGCCCGGCACATGTGGTCAACCTGGCCCCAGCTGAGCCTAGGCAACTATTAACCGTTGCCGATATGGCTAGCGTGGCAGCGTATGTTACACCTGGTTCGCGGCTACTGTTTCGCACCGATTGGTATCATCGATACGGCACTCCCGCTTATCGCCATGAACTGCCACGAATTTCATTAGAGTTGGCGGAATGGTTGGTAGAGCGCGAAGTGGCGTTGATTGGCGTGGAGCCCCCTTCGGTCGCCGATGTCAACAACATGGAGGAGCTGACGAGCGTCCATCAAACACTGTTCCGAGGGAAAGTGGTAATCGTGGAGGGACTGGCGCACCTAGATCAGTTGACATCGGAATTGGTTGAGTTCATCGCCTTGCCACTGAAGATCATCGGGGGTGACGGTTCGCCAGTGCGAGCGATTGCACGGGAGATTGTGTGAGCTATGTTGGGATGCATTGCGGATGATGTCACCGGGGCGACTGACCTAGCGACGAATCTAGTGCAGGGTGGCATGTCTGTTATTCAGTGGTTGGATATTCCAACGGTTGAGGAGTTGCATGAGCATCCGGCGCAGGGGGTGATCATTGCTCTCAAAAGTCGCTCCATTGCTCCCCAAGACGCCGTGAACCAGTCGCTGCGCGCGTTGAATGCGTTGCGAGCAGCCGGCTGCCTGCGATTCTTCTTCAAGTATTGTTCGACATTTGATTCGACTCCGCAGGGCAACATTGGCCCAGTTGCCAGAGCATTGTGTCACGCGTTGGGTGTTGAGCAGACGGTCTACTGTCCAGCTTTTCCAAGGAACGGGAGAACTGTTTGCCGAGGGTATCTATTCGTTGGTGATGCGTTACTTAATGAGTCTGGGATGGAAATGCATCCACTCAATCCGATGACCGACGCCAATTTACTTCGAATCCTCCGGCCGCAAGTCGCGGAGCCTGTAGGACTGTTGAGCTATGCGACGATCGATGCGGGGAAGAGTTCGATTCTGGAACGCCTGAGTGAATTGCGAATGAGCGACGTTGCGCATGTGGTGGTTGATTGCTTGAGTGATCGGCATTTGGAAGTTTTGGCGAATGCCTTTGCGGAATTGCCGCTGGTCACCGGCGGTTCGGGGCTTGCCCGTTTTCTGCCTGCTGTCTATCGAAAGTTGAAATTGAGCCAGAGCGAACCAGCGGTGGGAGTGGAGCTACCCTCGACGGGGCGTCGGGCGATTTTGTCGGGGAGCTGTTCGTCGATGACCCAGCGCCAAGTGGCAGTTGCCAAGCCACATTGCGTTTGTTTTGAGATCGATCCTGCGCGAGTGATGGTGGCCGCCGCGCAGGAGCTGGTCCGTTGTCGTCAGTGGTTGGCAGAGAGCGATAGTACGCGGCCAGCCTTAATTTATTCTACTGCCGATCCCGCTCGCGTCAGGGATTTACAACATCGATTTGGCGGGGAGCAGATCGCCAGCGCACTGGAGGCGTTCCAAGCCGAAGTAGCACGCATGTTGGTGCACGAAGCCGGTGTTAGGGCATTAGTCGTAGCGGGGGGCGAAACCTCGGGAGCCGTGGTAAAGGGCTTACGCATTCGTGGGCTCAAGATTGGTCAAGAGATCTGTGCGGGGGTACCTTGGACGCATTCACTTGGGGAACCCGCGTTGGCACTGGCGCTCAAGTCGGGGAATTTTGGCAATGAAGACTTTTTTTTGACGGCCTTTGCCCCAACGCTGTGAAGCATTTTTAAGCAGCATTTTTTAGCTCGTGGGATCGAAGTTTCTTTTTCTCTTCGGGCGTAAGCTTGCGTATAGTTGGATCTCCAAGTGGTTTGATGCCAGGGTTCTTGGGACGATAACGTGCTCGC
>JBGSJT010000778.1:0-7718 GCA_041741715.1 Pirellulaceae bacterium
CTCCCCAGCGAATATGGCTATGACGACTATGGTGCCTTCAATTGTGCTGGTGAACAGATGCCCGTCCATGCCGACTCGCAACATACCATTGCGTTTATCGAACAGAGCCAACTCGCGCAAAAACCGTTTTTCATAAATCTATGGATGCATGAGCCCCACACGCCGTTTCACACAGTGCCGAAATACGAGTGGCGTTTTCGCGACATGACCAGTCAGCCTGATGCGATATACGCATCTGTTCTCTCCCACGCCGATGATCGCATTGGAGAAGTGCTCGACGCGCTCGATCGCCTCGAGCTTACTGACAACACACTAGTAATTTTCAGTAGCGACAATGGCCCGGCTCGATCGGATCGCGCCACGGAATTGGAACTCAGTTATGACACCGCCACCGGAGCGGGTTGGGGCATTGCAGCTTCCAAGGGGATTACGGCCGGTAGAAAAGGTTACAAGGCGGCGTTGTTCGAAGGTGGTATCAACGTCCCCTTCATCGCGCGTTGGCCAGGCAAAATTGCGGCTGGTGCAAAAGACGTTTATTCGTTGATGTCCGCCGTTGATCTACTCCCCACGTTTTGTGAAATCGCTGGCGCCAAGTTGCCTGCAGATTATCGACCCGACGGAATCAGTCAGGTGGCCGCATTGACGGGGACACCTTTAGTCACACGCGCCAAACCGCTGTTTTGGAAGATGGCGGGAGCATGGCCAATTCGAAAAACGACACCCTATCATTGGGTCTCTTACGCAATCGTCGATCAACAGTGGAAGCTGGTTGCCAACGATGATTTGAGTTATTGCGAGCTGTATGAGATCGCGAGTGACCCCTACGAGGAGGTTGATATGAAAGAGAAACAGCCCCAGGTAGCAACTCAGCTACTTGGCAAGATTGCCGACTGGAAAGCCACCCTGCCTCCGGAACCCAGCGGAAATGTTTTCTCGTCGGAACGCACTCAGCAGAAGTGACCCAACTGGCAAGATCATCAAACAACACATATTCCTCTTTCCTTCGAAGGCCTTAGTCATGCGACGAGAACTTCTACCAGTGTTCATGCTTGTTGTTTGCTCACTAGCTCCCTGCCGAGAGACGCTCGCCCAAGAGAATAAAGCCGAATCCGCGCGCTCGTTTAATGTGACCATTGTCGAGGCACGACTGTCCGAGCAGAGCGTTCCCTCAGAGGCGACAGCGGAAATGCTGTGGGCGATGCTACGGAATTCAACCCAAGCGGATTGGATCGAATCGATCCAGTGTACGATTCTTGAGGGGCAGAGGACGAATGTTAAATTTGGGCGCACAGTTTCTGTCGTTACGGGTATAACCGAATCTCAATTCGGACAGACTCGCAACCTGACTGAGAAGTCTCTCGGCACTGGTGTCTCGCTTACCGTTGAGTTAACCGGCGAGGAGATTGGGTTGATGATAGATTATCAGGCATCGAGGTTTTCAAGCGACAATAATGGTGAACTCCCTCCGCCGGAAGTGGAGTCCAATCAATACACATCCATAGTAAAGCTGAAACTGGGAATGCCAAAACTGCTTTCATCGACACCCAAATCAAGATTGATGGTTTTGATTGATTCCGACACGAACTAACCGTGACAGCGAGGCGCTTCCGCGAAAGTCGCAGATCGCTCCGCCGGTCAGTGCTTTATGCGAATGGCATACCGGTAGCGTCAATCTAATGGATGACGCCCAAGCGACTGACCGGCGGAGCGGTCAGCGACTTTCGCGTGAACGGTTAGCTTTTTGCCGCCCATCTTTTTGTCGGCCAGCTAGCGGTGATTGACCTTGAAATACGGTCACTCGACCACTAAAATAGGTCACTATGGACTCATTAGCACTACTATTCTCGTCACGTGTTCGAGCTGCGATTCTTCGTTCGCTGTTTGGGCAGGACGCTACGCAACTTCACCTTCGAGAATTGGCTCGACGCTGTGACTGTTCATTGTCGGCTGTCCAGCGTGAGCTGAAACGACTAACAGGCATCGGTTTGGTTAGCCAATCGAAGGATGGTAATCGTAGCTACGTTCAATCGAATGCCGAGCATCCCTTTTTCGATGATTTGGTTTCGCTTGTTCGCAAGTCCAGCGGTGTACCACAAATCTTACGTGAGGCCCTTGGCGAAGAGGCAATTGCGATCGCATTTATATTTGGATCGTATGCTTCCGAGACGGAGAATTGCGGCAGCGACATTGACCTGATGTTGCTGGGAAGCATAAAACTTCGGGAAGCGGTCAGCCGACTGTCTGGCGTTACCGAGACGATTAGTCGGGAAATTAACCCTCATGTTTTTACCACTAGTGAGTGGACACAGCGACGTAAGAAATGCGATCACTTCGTTATGACGGTCGCGCGCCAACCAAAACTTTTCTTAGTCGGAGACGAAGATGAGCTTGAACGACTGGCAAAATAATGGTTGGGTTCGCTCTCACAAAGCCAGTCGTAGTGAGATTGCTGGATTGTTTTCCATAGTCGATCGTGACTTGAGAGATGCAACAGCCGACGAACTTTCTAGCGATTGGCAGTTTGGTATCGCTTATAATGCAGCGCTAAAACTTTGTACTGTGTTGCTTCACGCATCGGGCTACCGCTGGTTGAAAACGAATCATCCGGAATGGATCGCGAACTAACCACCTTCCACCTGAAGTTTTGTGCCGGGTTCAGGTAAGAATTCGACACTTAAGCCTGCCTGACCGCGTCGCATACGTTCGATCGCAAAGGTGAATTCCCTACGGCCTTTGGACAGTTCGAAACTGGCGTGAAGATCTGTGACTTCGTTACCATCAACCCATAATCGCAATCCCTCCAGATCGTTGATCGACAGTTTCACTTCCCCCGCAACTTGAACATTCACGTAACCTTGGGCCAGTACTCGGTCTCCAGTGGGGAAGTCACTGGAGGGCAATTCTCCATTGACCAAACTGGTTGCCAGAATCCAGGGAGCGTCGTCGCGTGGAAAGACTCCAGCAGCCGACTCAGCAATCACACGCCACTTGCGGATCAGGGGACGCTCGTCATTGGCATACGCACCAGGCTTGCCCAATACAGAAACGAACTTGGCGAGGTCTAAAAACTCTTGACGACTGTTGAGTTGATCGGCCAAGCCAGCGGGCATGGCGGAGGGGAGTGGCTTCTGGGCGACAATTTCTTCCGACAAAAAACGCACTTCTTTGCCCGCTTGCGCCGCATCGCGGACGACCACCTCCCGCTCACTTCTGAAGGTTACAATTCCCGTTTGAATGGTACCGTCATCGAGTACAAACATTTGATTCTCATAGTGCTCAGCGATCGCCTTGTTTGGGTCCAGGATCGATTCGACAATGTATCCGGTCTTGGCGGCCGCGCCGACGGCAACCAAATTTGGGCCGATGACAGAACCGACCGGTCCAATCGCATGACAGTTGGTGCACGCCAACGCTTTGCGGCGATAGATCAGCTCTCCACGCGCAGCATCTCCCAGCTTCTCCACTTGGCTTGTAAGCAGTAATTGGTCTTCGGCCAACAATTCAACGCTCAACGCATTGCCGTTTGTCGACGGTTGGAAGAGCTTCGCCAAATCGCTGGAGAGCAGCCCTGAAGCGCGATGGAATTCACTAACACGAGCCATGATGGTGGGATGGATCGCAATGCCTTGCAGAGCATCGGCGAATACCCTACTTCCATTTGGGTATTTGAGAATGGCTTGGATCAGCGGTACTGGATTGGTCTGGCCCGGATCGATGGCCAACAATTGTGTGGTGAGTTGAACTCCACGCTCCAAGTCGACGGCAGTCATTCCAGTCGTGGCAGCATAGCGAGTTTCAAGATCAGCGTCTTGCGCTAATTTGTCGAGCGTCTTAAGCACTTCCTTACTTCGGAGCTTGGCCAGTGAAACGGCAGCAGCCCGACGCACCACAGCACTTCGTTCGCTATTCTCTACGAGCTTCATCAGATCACCATCAACGCGGATCGCACGCCATAGCCCCAAGTTTTCAATGGCGAGTATAGCCAGCGCGTCATCGTTGCTACTGAGCAATTGCTTCAGGCTCCGCATCTTTCGCGCGAGCGTCTTGGAACGATGCGCGTTGGCCATCCCCTTCAGCGTTTCCAGTAGCGCCAGCGACGTGGCCGGCGACTGGATCGATCCGCTGGAGAGTGCGTCAACCACCATAACAATCTCATTCTCAGTCCCCACGCCCTTAAGCTGTTCACAAACTCCAGCCAATCCAGAATCAATAGGTGCTGAGTTTTGGAGAAATTCTGTGAGCCGACTCGCGAATCCTAGCCCCGCTTCCTGCTCGGCGAAAGCTCGGTGAGACTCATTTTCGAAGCTCAGCTTTCCGGCCTCAAGTGCTGGACGCCAATAGCGTTCCAAGGCACTGCGTGTTTGAGGCAAGGCCAGTGCTAGAAAAGGATCGTTGGGATGATCGATGGAATTTAAGGCGGCGGCATAGGCCTCGGCCTGCGGAATAAAGCCTGCGGAGAGGACCGCTTCCATGCGAGTGCGAGGGAACTCATCGTCGCTGGCTTTCGCGACCATGGCAATCGGATCGGACAATTCTTTGTACCAGTAACGAATGATGCGTGCTCCAGCCGAACGGGCATGTCCGTCGTTGGCATTCAACACGAGCTGAAGAATCTTCTCGCTAACGCGTTCGACGTTTTGACAGGCCCACATCGCTTCGACCAAATGATGTTCGTAATCTGTCTCAGTACGGTTGAGTTGGGTGACCCAACTCTCGAGTGCCGTCAAGACTGTGTCCGCATCGCACTCGCTTAACTCCTTTCTAGCTTGATGCCGAGTCCAAGCTTGTGGGCTCCGCAGCTGTTCGATTAATTCACTGATGGAGGCACCAACTAATTTGGGCTGCTCCAACAAAGGGCGGTCTTTGTGGGTGATACGCCAGATCCTGCCGTGTTCGTGATCTCGACGTGGATCGCGGAAATCGTGTTGGGCGTGATTGATGATCGAGTTGTACCAATCGGCTACGTAGATCGCACCGTCGGGACCGGTCTTCACATCCACGGGACGAAAATTCGGATGCTTGGAGGTCATCAGTGGCGGGAGCACATTCGCGCTGAAACCAGCTCCATCCTCGATAAATTCGTAGCGGATAATGGTGCGACTTTTGAATCGTCCACTCAATAGGTTTCCGCGCACGTCATCGCCGATATGCATCCCTGTTGCTAGATCACCACCGCATTGCTTTTCCGTGCTGATCAACGTGGGCACCTGCATCGCCTGGCCACTGTTTCCAGTTACTGGAGACAAGTACATGATGCGCGGGTTGTTGACCATGAACGACTGCCCCCAATCGTCGAACACATGCCCCCAAGGATTCCCACCGGTGCCAGTACAAAAGACTCGTAGCTCCTGCGTCCTTGGATTGAACTGATAGACACCACCATTGAAATTCCTCACCACGCCATGCTGTGTTTCGACTTGAGCATGCAGGAAAATCCCTTCCTGGAAGTAGATCCAACCACCCGGTCCGCGACGCCACGCGCTGATCGAATGGTGACTATCCTCGATTCCAAAACCGGTCAGCGCTACTTCCTTGACATCGGCGACGTCATCACCGTCTGTGTCTTTCAGAAAGAACACATCAGGTGACTGAGCGACGTAACAACCACCATTGGCCAGTTCCAATCCGGTGGGGAGATAGAGGCCATCAGCAAAAACGGTCGATTTGTCAGCCACGCCGTCATGGTCGGTATCCTCCAGAATGATAATCTTGTCGTTGGCAACTTCACCTGGCTTAAGCTGCGGGTAGGCCCAAGAACAAGCCACCCACAGTCGGCCCCGTGAATCCCAATGCATATGTACTGGATTGGCCAGCATCGGATCGGCGGCGAACAGATTGACCTGGTAGCCATCCAACAGCTCGAAGTTTTCGAGCTCCGAGGCGGGATCATGATTGTTCATCAGGGCTAGGTCAGCGTCATCCAGATTCTTGATCCCCGTTGCGTCTTGCGCTACGAGCGATCCATTTGCGAAAGCCAGGAAGGCCAGCAGCGTGGAACAAACGAGTCTGCGGATTAAATTATTCATTGCGCATATGGCCGAAAGGGAATTGGAATACTCAAAACTATCACTTGTCATTGCGGTTTCATCTTTTTGCCGCACATTTTTTTGTCGCCGTGTTTTTTCGGCGAGTTCCAGTTCCGATCCAGGGCGAAGTAGACGGAATTAGACAGTCGTGCTCTATCAGCCGCTCAAGTTTGCGACAAAAAATGTGCGGCAAAAAAATAAGATCAAATAACCAAGAACTAAACCCTTGCCGCTTGTCTTCACTCTGCCACCCGAGTCAGACGCCACTCACGAGTCTTTCGTTCAATCCCGCCACGTAGCGCAGCGTCACGTTCGTTGGCTAAGTTGTCGAACTCGACTACTTCTTGAGGCAAAGCACGTCCGCTGGGTGAAGTTTTTCTTTCGCCGACGATGTGCACTTGGTTCAATGCCTTCCAGCTATAGGTGAACTGTAGGTTTTTGTCGTTCACTCGTTGATAAAACTCCTCAGCAATTTTGTGGGCTGGTGACGCGTCGATGGCTAGCCCTTCTCCCCAGGCTTCGTGACTGGCCGTCGCGACTGCGTGTCCGTCGACCGACAATTTGTAGCTTCCCGGCGGGAGGCTACTGACTTTTAGCGTGTCACGTTGGAAGACGAGTTGCGGCGGGAGGGGCTGGTCGGTGGGGGGGGGTAATGTTGGGCTAGTCAATTCAGTGACTCGGAACGTTAGGCCGCCAGCGGTCTTGTCTAAACCGGTTACCTGCACGCCGCGAGTGCTGGCAGTCTTCGCATCCGCATCGATGAATAGTTGCCATGGTTGTTGGATCGACTGTTGATCTTCCGTGACAAGTTGGCGATGTAGGATGTGGCTGATGGCCCAATAGCCGAATTGATTTAAATGGATTCCGTTGGTCGTGAAGTTCGGCCCAACGGGTTCGTCCATCAAATAGCGTGAGGGCTGAAAGAGATCCGCACATGGCACGCCCGCGTCGGCGGCCACTTTACTCATGGCCAGACTGTACATAGCCAATTCATGGTCCCTGCTTTCGTGGGCCGGGGTCAACTCGCCGAGCTCTTCGTAGGCGATCGGAGTGACGAGCACCAAGCGGACTGCTGAATGGCCGTTATAACTCTTACCAGTGTGTGCCTGCATGAATGCGTTGAGATCGCGTTTGAAGTCCTCAATTCCAGCTTCGCCTCGGAATGATTCTCCCATACCGAAGCAAGCCACGATGACATCCGTTTCGTGAGCCCGCAAAGTTAATTCCTCAGTCGGAAATCCACTGGGACGATCGCGAGCTGTGAGCATATCACCGGCCCAGCCGAGGTTGCGAACAGAGACTGGATTTTCTGGCCACTGGAGCAGCAACATCGTCTCTAGGTAGCCATGCATCCGCAACTGGTCCGCAAACGTGTTACCGACGATTGCTACGTGATCACCAGGTCGAATCGGCGAGTCGGCGCGCGTTGAAAAGATGGCCACGCAATTGAGCAGAACTAGGGGGAAAAAATTTGGGGTTCGCATATTTGTTTTCACTTTTAATATCAGCTCGACGCGCCAGCGAGTGGGTCGCCATTCAGTATCAACTCGACGCGCCAGATGTAACGTTAGTTGTCAATTGCGTCGAGCGTGATGACGCTGATTTTTTTTTGCATATTTTGGACAAAGAGTTTACCATAGGCGCAGGGACACACGGTCCCGCAATTTACGGGTTCCAAAGAGGGAGGACTGT
>JBGSJT010000779.1:0-21530 GCA_041741715.1 Pirellulaceae bacterium
CACCACGTCGGGACGCGACCGAAGAATTTGGTGAAAATGATTGGAAAGTATTGAGAACCCGAGAACATCCACGGCAAAGAATTTGGCTTGGTGCTTGATCAAGTCCTCAATCCAGATCTTGCGATGGTCATAGTTTTTGCCAGTTACGGGATCGTCTCCCAGTAGAAAACAACGCCGGACGACGCGGTTGACGACATGCACAATCGCGATTTCATCAGGAGCAAAGTGGTTCTCGCGAGCCAAACGAGCCATGGTGGCGGACCTTTTTGCATGAATTTCTTGGCACGCATGCCAGCCATAGCTAGCAGGCTGTGTAACCGTCGCCCGTCGGCATTCAAACACCGACATATAGAAGACGGAGAAAGCCGAAATTCCTTACACTCAATCTCCCCCTTTTTGTTAAACTTTTTCCGCAACCGGCGTGCTGTGTCCCCGGTGCTCTGCCGTCCCCGGTGCTCCCTGTGTCCCCGGTGCTCACTCCTGCGTGCTGTGTCCCCGGTGCACTGCAAACAAGCAAGAGTTTTCGCGCGATACGTTCAATCTCCAAACGGAGTTGAAAGACGACATTGCCTATGAGCGCAAGCGGTTGGAGCTGGCCGTTGACGCCGCGCAGCCAATCTACGACGCGGCTAAGCATCAAGCCAACGCGGTTCTGAGCCTCACGACGAACCTAGCGTTCTCAACGCTGATTAGCGAGCGTCAAGCTATTCATGAAGAGATTGCCGCCGCAGTCGATCCGCTCCTAGACAAGCTGGCCAGGAATGCTGTAGCGCTCAAAAAGCATGACCGTGGAGTGGCTCCCGACATCGGCCCACGGCCAGCGATGCCACGCCCTGCCGACCCGACGCAAGGAGCGGACTGGAACGCAGCCAGCCCGCAAGCACCGCAGACGCTCGTTGTTACGCAGTAGCGTTTGTGGCCGTCATGCGAGCACCCCAGCATAGCAGGCGTTGATTGTGCCGGTTCAACGTGAGGTGCTCGCAAACGCCGCGTTTCGACCAATGAAACGCTAGGGTGGAAATGGGGTGCTGTTGCAGTGAGCGAGGGAATGAATGGTCTTGGCGTTTCTGTCTCCACGGAAACATCGGTTGAGGCTGAACCACGTTGCAGTGAGCGAGGGAATGAATGGTCTTGGCGTTCCACGCATTCAATCGCTCCTTAAGTTTGGTTGGTTAGTTGCAGTGAGCGAGGGAATGAATGGTCTTGGCGTTGACGTGCGCACCATCAAGAACATTTGCCGCGACGACTCGGTGGCGTTGGACGCAATTGATCAGGCAACACAAAAGAAACCAGGCGGGAACAACAATCCCCACGGTTGTGTTGGTAAGCCAAACGATGGAACCACCTTTAACAATGTACAAGTTGATTCCACCGCGCCAGTAGGTAACTCCCGTGATGCGGCGTTACGCAGGCTGCGGAAGGACCGACCGGACCTGCATGAAAGTGCGGGTGGTCGGTGCGATTTGTAGAAGAAATCGTGTTTTCTGCGTCGGAATGTGAGTGCAGTTTGGTTTCGCGACCATGGGGAATTGAGCTTAGTCCCTTCCAGATAACAAGTTAAGTAAATCGGGTTCGGGCCTAGTGTGGCCTACAAGAGTTATCCAATGTCGTGGTTGTCAACAATCTTAAAGGCTTACGTTACAATTCGGTTTTTCCCGAATCAGCAAGGAGCAACCATTGTCCCCAGCCAAAAGACCACCAGACCAATCAACCTATGCGGGACGTTTCGCTGCGCGGCTACGGATGCTCAGGGAAAAAACTGGGATGACAGGCCAGGAATTCGCGCAGGCAATGCGGGAAGCTGGTTACAAGCTTGGAGAGAGAACCTACTACGATTGGGAATCCGGGAGGGGCTCGCCGCCGCTAGAAGCTTACCCGGTATTGGCGAGCCTGTTTGGATTCAAGAGCCCCCGTTCACTCTTGCCGTCAAAATAGAGCGTTGCGGTTTTTTACGAAATAGGCTATTGCGGTTCTATCCGAATAGCGATAAGCTTACATTGTCGCGCCACCGTACCCCACAATTCGAACAATCTAAAACCTCAGCCGTTTGCCCGGCGCGACACAAAGGGCAGATGGTTGGGGTTTTTTCTTAGACCTCAGAAAGGAGAATCATGGACAGTCAGAACGAAGAGTATGCCGAAGAAGTGGCCATCATTGGCGAAGCCGCGTTTGGTGACACGATTCGCGATGTCATCCTAAGACTTCCCAGCGAAGTTGCTGAGTGGGTGGCCAGCAACATTACTTTCATTGACGTATCTGGTGTCGGTGCTTGTGCGGTTCAAGTCGACACAGCGTCTCCAAGTGAGCAGCGGTCGAAAGAAAGAACCACACCATCAAGGCTCATTATTGTTCTGGTTGAATTTGATGAAGAACGCGCAGAGTTCACGGTTGCTCATGAAATCTCGCACCACTGGCTTGGTCACGACGTCAGCGCCGGTTGCGAGAACTACGAACGCCAAGAAAAGGAGGCCGACGCTCAGGCTAATGAGTGGGGCTTCCAAGGAAAGTCAATTCGTGTTGCATAAGGCCCTGTTTTTTCAGGTCCGAATCAAAACTATTTAATAAAGATGGCCCCGCGATGAGATGCCAATAACATCCGGGGCCGTGGCTCAAAACCTTTGCGAGGAGATTGAACATGTCTATTCTGACGGATGATAAAGCCTGCGTCAATGAAGACGTTGACCGTAGCTGTCCAGAGACTTGCCCCCGTCGCTATGAGCAACTCAGGCGAGTATTGGGGCTGGTCGACCTGATGGCCCCCATGCGGCGATTCCAGACCAGCCATGAAATCCAGGTGGCCTACAACCACCAGTACGGCACGACATGGCATTGTCGCACTATCCATCGGGACATGTTGTTCATGGAGGAAAGCGGTCTGGTCGATTGTGAGGTCCACCAAGACTTCCCAGGCAAGACGTTTACCACTTTGTGGAAGCTGAATCTATCGCGGTCTGAAGTTGCTCAAGAGGCCGCGATAGCCGTTGTTGATGACGATGAACCGGACGATGAACCGGACGATGAACCAAGCGAGCTACTTCCTTCAGGCGAAGTCGATTCGTGGGACCTGCTGATTCGCGACCTTGATTCTGGGGATTGCTGGCGAGTGGAGGAATCTATTTGCCTGGAAAGAGTCAACCGCCACTTGGCTTATTGGCGGTCAAGTCTGACGAATTGCGTGATGCTTCCATGGCCATCGTGCTTGCCATACCCCGAGGGATTCATTACCCGTGAGGAATCTGACGCCTGCAAGGCTGAGGAGCTGCCCGCAGACGATGATCCGGAGGAACTACCCGAGGAAGCATCGCTGGAGTTCTCTGAGCCCCTGGACGTAGATAGTAAGCTCTGGGACGTGTGGCTGTTTCACACTGGAACGTCCGAGGTTGTCAAGCTCTGGACCGACCTGACAAGGCGCGAGGTTCGCGCACGGCAACGACTTTGGGATGAGCACAAGACCGAATGTGTCCTAGTCGCTTGGCCCCAGTGGCTCCCACTACCGACGTTCCTAGTCGGGTCCAGTAACGCGGAGAACGACGTCAACGCCCTTCAAGTATAGACGGAACGAACCAAGCGTAGCCGAATCCGTTTGGCCGCGCTGATCAAACTTTGTGTCGCACTTCAACAATTTGAGGATAGTAGGTCATGGCCAGTATCAAAAGCGAATCCAACGGACGAAAGACGATCCAGGTAGTTTGCCCTGATGGTAAGCGCCGGTCGATCCGACTCGGAAAATGCACGGTTCCCCAAGCGGAAAAGGTGAAGCGCTGCATTGAAGACCTTGCGGTGGCCGTCAAGACGAGCTCGAAGCCAGAGCCAGAGACAACCTTGTGGCTGGCGGCAACAACAGCGATCATTCGACAGCGAGTCATTAACGCGGGTCTCCACAGGGACGCAAGACCTAAGGTTCAAGCGCCGACTATGCTTGAGTTCACCACGAAGTTTATCGAAGCCAGGAAGACGGTTAAGCCTTCCACTAAGGTGAAGTTTGAGCAGGTCAAGGACTGCTTGCTGCGCCACTTTGGCGACGACAAGCGGATTGATGCGATTACCGAAGCTGATTCCGAAGCATGGGCCGAATGGCTGGCCACGGAGGCCAATATTCGGGAGGGTAAGCCACGCAAGGATAAAGCCGGTAAGACCAGGAAGGGCCGTCTTGACCTCGCTCGAAGCACCGTCAGCCGCCGCGTTGGGATTGCCCGTCAGTTCTTCAACTGGGCGATCAAAGCGCAGCTGATCACGGAGAATCCCTTTAAGGAGCTGAAGTGCGGTAGTCAGTCGAATTCATCGCGACAGTTCTTCGTAAGCCAAGAGGTTGCGAAAAAGCTCATTGACGCTGCCCCCAACGCGAAGTGGCGCGCAATCATCGCGCTGAGCCGTTACGCGGGCCTAAGAACCCCGTCAGAGACCGTCAGGATACGTTGGGAAGACATCGACTTTCCGAACCTTAGGCTGCGAATCCATGCGTCCAAGACTGAGCACCATAAGGGCGGTGGGATTCGCTACTGCCCTATCTTCCCTGTCCTGTTGCCATACCTGGAGGACTTGTGGAAATCAGTAAAAGACCGTCAGCCGAAGCCCACTGACGCGGTTATCGACGGTAGCTGGGATGGGACTGTAAATCTACTTACAGCGTTCCTACGCATCCTGAAGAAGGCTGGCGTGGTTCCGTGGCCAAAGCTGTTCCACAACATGCGGGCCAGTCGTCAAACCGAGCTGCTTGACCAGTTCCCAATTAAGGACGTTTGCGCGTGGATCGGAAACACTCAGGCGATAGCAATGGAAGCCTACGCCATGCAGCGGGACTCTAGTTTCCAACAGGCTATTTCGCTTCACGAGCGCGACTCAGAAAGCGACGCAGTTGGTACCCCAAACGCCTCAGAATCCGACGCAGTAGACCAAGGTAAACCTGAGCAAAGTGAGGCCGAAAACGTCGAAAAAGGCTGGGAAAACGATGATTTTCAAGTAAAAAACCAATCAAACAAGTGGGCGGTAGAGAACTCGAATCTCCGACCTCAACGATGTCAACGTTGCGCTCTAACCAACTGAGCTAACCGCCCGAATCTCAAAAGGTGTCGGCAGGGGCCAAGCCCGGAGGTGTACCAGGCAAGCAAACGAGTCAGGCAGGAAAGCCTGACGTACGTGCCAACTCCCCAAGAGTGTCGCGATTTTTGTGCGGCTCGTCAAGGTGCGTTGCGTTGGTCAAGGGACAAAATCGATTTGGGCTTGATTAACAACTGGCATGCCTGCTATCCAGCAAGCGGAAACAGATGGTGCAAATCAGTCGGCCAAACCTAAGGGCGTGGATGATGCGTGTGTTGTGGGTGTTCGGAACCCTAAGTCCACAAATGGTCGGCTTGGCGACCCTCGTGGAGAGTCAGTCCGATATCGAATTGCGGATCATTTCTGGTACCCCCCTGCCAGCCGAAATATCGCGTCTGGCAGGTCCTCGGGTATCGTGTCGCAATAAAATTGACTTCCGCGCGCAACAACAGATTCGTGAATATCTAAAGAGTGAGCCCTGTGACGTGGCACATGCCTACTCGGGGCGAAATATGGCGAACTTGGCGGGAGCCTGCTGGGGCTTGAGGCAGACACCTCAATTGATCGGATATCGCGGGATCGTGGATCGGCTGAGTCGACTGGACGTGGGTACCTGGCTCACGTTTTGGAATCGAAGGTTCGACCGCATACATTGTGTCTGCCGGGCGACCCAAGCCGCACTGGCTGATTCGGGCATACCGGCGGCAAAATTGGCGACGGTCTGGGAGGGGTGCAATCCGCAATTACTGATCGCGCGTCCGCGCGAGCTGTTAGCTGAATTCGGCATACCTGCCGACGCGTTTGTCATCGGTACCGTGGCCAATGCGCGGCCAGTGAAAGGGATCGATATCATGCTGCGTTCAGCCATTGAACTGTCGAGCGAAATCGAGATCTATTGGTTGGTGGTCGGCTCCATCATCGATCCCCAAGTCGCTCGCCTGGCGCGCGACCCACGCTTGAAGGGACGCGCAAAACTGATCGGTCCGCAGGTCAGCGGAGGTGGCTTCTGTGGCCTGATGGACATCTATGTGGCTCCCTCTCGAAAAGAAGGGCTGAGCATGGGAATCATGGAGGCAATGTCGCAAGGCGTTTGTCCCATCGTCTCGAATGTGGGTGGGAATCCCGAACTAATTCGCCACGAAGTGGACGGCATCGTTATCCCAGCCGAAGACCCTCAAGCACTCAGCCAAGCAGTGCGCGAACTCTGGCTAAATCCCGATACGCGAGCTCGCTATGCCGACTCAGCACAGCGCCGCGCGAGCGAAGTCTTCAGTATCGAAGCGTGGGGAGCTAGATTGATCAATTCCTATCGGGAGTTGGTAGGACAATCAGCTCGAAACGCTAACAAACGGGTTGCCTGACACCCTCGTTCGCGGAGAGTCATGCCCCATTAAGCATCGTGCGGAAAATAAGTGTCGCAATTGATAGTGGAAGTGGTAAGGCGGCGCTGGGCGATTGAGAAAATTGGCAGGGAGAGCGAGGAGCGTCAACGTGGTGGGAGATTGAAAAAGTTAAAATGAGAAGTGAAAAATGCAAAATGTCGGAAAAGCGACGCGACGCGGTGAGGACTTAGAAGATCGATTGCTGGAATTCGCTGCTCGAGTCGGTAAGTCAGTCGTCACCGCGAAAGCCAACCAAGCAAAACCCAAACCGCCAACGCCCAAGTAACACTCCACACAACATGCATTTCAAATCATTTTGCCTTTTTCACTTCTCATTTTAACTTTTTCACTAGGCGTAGCAGCGTGTCCGCCACAACTTGGACTCCCTGCCGTATGGCGACGGCAGCTACGGTTATTGGCGACAGTAATTAATCGGTCGATGAGAAGAAGCCAGGACCCACTGGCTGGCGCGTCGAGCTGATAGGCGTTGACCCGCTACTGAGCGCAACTCTTCACCGCCGACAGCACGCGGTCGACACTGAGTTCTTGCATGCAGCGATGATGAACTAGCGGACAGGGGGACTTGTAGCAGGGTCGGCAATCGAGCGTTTCAGCGACGGCCAATTCGGGAACATTGTAAGTTGCCGTCCAAGCGGGGTCGGTGGGACCGTAGAGCGTCACCACGGGACGATTGAGCGCAACCGCCAAGTGCCTCGGCCCGCTGTCGGTGGAAACCACGGCGGCGGCGCGTTGTAGCACACTCTTGCTCAGTCCAATCGGTAACTCTGGCATGACACCCATGCTGGCGATCCGCTTGTCGTTCGCTGCTACGGCCACCTGATTCATCTCCTCGCGTTCCGCAGGGCCGCAATGCAAGAGCACTTGCCATCCCAGTTCACTGGCCATGCGACGGGCTAATTCTTGAACTTTGGACAATGGCCACAATCGGGTGACGAGCGAAGCGGCTCCGCTATTGATGACAATTGTCGGGAAGTCGCTGGTAAAACCAATTTGGTTCCACAGTTCGTCCGCAAGCTGGCGATCGAAGTCACTAACGCCCAATTGCATGGCGCGGTCGGAGATGTCAGCCCCGAGCCAAGCGGACAACTGCAGGTAGTAGTCAATCGGAGAAATGGGGCGCATCGATCGTCCGTCGCGTGGCACTGGGATTCGATCGGTTAAGAGCCAACCACGGGCGTCCCGATCGTAGCCCACAATCCGCCGGGCGCCGGCCAGGCGAGCCACGGCGGCGGACCACAGCGAATTGGTGAGCAACACGATAACGTCGGCTTTGCGCCGCCGCAGGTGACCGATCAATCCCAATCGGGAACTAACTCCACTCTGCGGGCGTTTATTGAACAGGATATAGTCATCGATCCATGGAGGCCCATCTCCCCAAGCCCCAGCCAGCACATCGCGAACAACGGGACGCATCACCCCGACCACTTGGGCTTGCGGGAAGGCGTGTCGTAGCGCACGCAGCGCGGGGGTAGCTAGGCAGGCGTCTCCTACCCAGGTAGGCATGATGACGCAAAACGTCGTACGCTCCGTCGTAGATGACTGCATCTATCCCCCAGGTCCCTTAGGGGCCGAGAGTCCTAGGGATTGATTGAGGCCACCACTGATCGTCTTCAATAGGCCGACAGCCTCATTAAATTCCTCTTGCGTTTTGGCGCGGGCCAAGCCACCTGCAGCGGCGATGATGCTACCAAGCGATGCTTTAATCATCCCAACTTCCTGGGGTGCCCCGGTAGCCAGCTTCGCCTTGGCCTCGTCGAGCGACACGCGGAGCGCATTCATCTCGGGGATATTGATCCAGATATTGCCAACTTTTTCAAAGCTAGATTTAACGGGCTGCCCACCTGCCACAGTAAGTTCAACCTCAGCCGAATCGGCAGTTTGACTGATGATGTTAAAGGTTTTGGGGGCCAAGGGATTGGGCATGCCAGGAGGGGCGTTTTCATTGACCACCTGGCGGATGGCTAGCAGGGCTGGCCCCACGTCGACATTGAGTTGTGCCAGCCAACGCGTCACATTCCCCTTTTGAAAGTTGCTCGGTTGCCAGTGATCCTCCATGGCCAATCCACCAACTAGACTTGAGACAAGCGGCAGGTTCTTTTCCAACATCGCCGCCATTTGCGAATTGGCGGTGATCTCGGGCAAGTTAAGAATGAATTCGCGTTTGTCGCGAAGGATTGTGTGCAGGTCGGTCAACAGAATTTGCATCTGCTTGATCGTGCCTGGTCCTAGGACTTGGTGTCCCTTAACGATGATGTCCTCGATGTCGGTCTGCATCTTAGGTGGCAGGGCATGCCAGCCGCTGAAGAAATTCCCTTCAAGGGGCAGCCGGTCGGCGGTCTGCAAGAACTGTTCGATCGTGGTCCCTGGCGTAAACGGGCTTCTGAGCATTTCATTGACGTTGAGATTCAGTTGCGGTAGCTCCAACGTTTCTTTTTTCTTGATCTCTGCTTTGGGGACCGGTTTGGAAAATTCCTCAGGATGAGCTAAACGCGTTGCCTGATAGATGCTGTCAATACTCAGTGACGTTAGTGGCACGCTTGCTTCCTTGCCGTCGCGTTTCATTTTCAGTACGACAGCGTCGTCGGTCATGCGCACGAAATCCGCTTCGACTTCGAGACCTTTGTTGCTGGTCCAGGTGGTGGGTGGGGCATCCGCAGTGGCACTAGGCTGCTGCGCCAGCAAGCCGGTAGGGACAGTCGCAGTAAGCAACAGCGCGAAACAGAAAGTGAACCCCACAGGGTCGAAACGTGGAGCAAATTGAAATCGTTGACACACTATGAAAATCTCCAAACGACAATGCAGGTCGCGCGTGAGCAGCGCGGCTGCCAAGCTAGGGTAACAGTTGCGAAGTTAGGGTAATACTCGTTCGACCGTCACTGCGGCGGATAGATTACCTGATTCTACTTCAGCGGCGTACCAAGGGAGAGTAAAAACCAGCGGTTCCCGGGTAGTTGACCGTCGAATTCCCAGCCGCATGCCGGTCGGCGTGCAGTTGACAAGCTGAACATCGACCCCATCGGATTCGCAATCAAAGTCGACTTCGGGGGAGCGGGCAAAGGGGGGTGAGAAAGCGACTACGATCGTCTCCAAAGGCTGATCGGCTGAGAAGGCAATTCGCAGTTCACCCGACAAATAGCTCCGTCCCTGTTCATCAATTCCATGCACAGTGAGCCGATCCTCCTGTTCACCAAGTTGACAGTTGCGGTTTGATGCAGCAGAATCGGGCCCCAAAGTTAACTGCGTGAAAGCGTGTTGGTTGGCTTCGGGGGTGCTTAAATCAACACCCAGGCTCCCCAACTGGGTCGCCAGGCTTTGCAGACCTGCGCGGAGCCAGGGGAGTTTCCGACAGCGCCAAGCGGTAACATGGAACCACACCTCGCCAACCAACAGAATTATCACCGCTGGCAGAGCGTCAGACCACCGGGGACATTGCAGCACGAAGAAGCCGAGCCAATTCAGACTGGCACAAGTGCTGAGCAGCCACACTGCATGATCATTTCGCAGCGATGTTCTGGATGGGGAAGATAGAATCGGCAACCGCAGGGCAACCGAAGTTGCAGTTGCCAAGACGGCTAACAGCGGCAATCCGCTGCTGGTTGCAATCCAAGTGGCCTGTGAACAGGCCGCTACCAACCACGCGACCAAACCACCAACAGACCAGACGGCGGCAAGGCCCAGCCACATCACATGCTCTTCCTGTTCATTAACGTAGCGTGGTGCAGGCATGATGAACTTCTAGTTTTGCTTCCTTCCGGCTTGCACAGGCGGGGCGTCCAACTAGCAGCTACCCTCAGGTCGTTCCGTCCGCCGAGAAGAGCTCGACGGAAGGAGAGTTAAAATGCCGGTGGGCGTGTCGCCCGGTCGCTTACGCGTCACGGCTCAACACAACCGACCGGACTAAACGGCAGCGGCCACGGCGGGTTTGCTACCGAGCATGGCGGCTAATTCCTTGGCTTTGTCGGTATTTTCCCAAGTAAAACCTTCTTCGGAGCGACCAAAGTGTCCACCCGCTGAGGTTTGACGGAAAATGGGACGACGCAAGTCCAAGTACTTGATGATTCCGCTCGGGGAGAGTGGGAAAAGTTCGCGAACAGCCGCGCAGATCTTATCATCGTCGACCTTGCCCGAACCTTGAGTATCGACATACACGCTTACTGGTTCTGCCACGCCAATCGCATAAGCCAATTGGACTTCGCAGCGATCAGCCAACCCGGCAGCGACGATACACTTGGCAACGTGCCGAGCCATATAAGCCGCACTGCGATCGACCTTAGTCGGATCTTTACCACTAAAGGCACCACCACCGTGACGTCCCCAACCACCGTAAGTGTCGACGATGATCTTGCGTCCAGTCAGTCCACAGTCACCGTGGGGACCGCCCACGACGAAGCGACCGGTGGGATTAATGTGGTACTTGATTTCACCCTTGACTAGCGCTGGCGGGAGGCAAGGCTTAATCACCTTCTCAATCACAAATTGTTTGATGGTGGCGTGATCGACTTCTGGACTATGCTGGGTCGAAACGACCACAGTATCAATACGCACAGGCTTGTAGCCGTCATACTCGACCGTGACTTGGCTCTTGCTGTCGGGACGCAGCCATGGAACTTCATTCTCAAAACGAGCTTCGGTCAGGCGATTGGTGATGCGGTGCGACAAAGCGATCGGCATCGGCATCATTTCTGGGGTATCGTTACAAGCATAACCGAACATCAAGCCTTGATCGCCAGCTCCGATATCCTTCCCCGCCTTCTCGTCCTCATTGACCCCTTGAGCAATATCTGGACTCTGTTCATCGAGCGCGATCATCACGTTGCAAGTGTCGGCACACAGCCCCATCATGTCATCGGTGTAGCCCACTTCGCGAATCACATCGCGAATAATTCTGGCGTAATTGACGTTGGCCTTGGTGGTAATCTCGCCGGCGATCATCGCTAGGCCGGTCGTGACCAGCGTCTCGCAGGCGACGCGGCTAGTTGGGTCTTGCGCGAGAATGGCATCCAAAACACCGTCCGAAATTCGATCCGCTAGCTTATCTGGATGGCCCATGCTAACTGATTCACTGGTAAACAAATATTTTCCCGAAGCCACTAATGGACCCTCCCAAAATGGGGGTTAAGGACTGTGATCGAATCGAAATTTGCTACTATTTTAGCTGCTCGTCTTTTTGCAGATCACGATACGAGCATTAACGAATGGGACTTAGTATATCTACCCAACTGAAAACATGAAAGTCTTTTCACTAGTTTTGCTCTGGCTTATCGCTGGCAAGAGCGTATACTGTGGGAGTTGGAGCTGTCGCTTGTTGAGACGAGTGGCGTCCAAGTAGGAAGGAAAAAAGCGAGTAACGCTCGTTAGATTGCAATATTGAGAGCGTTTTCCGACCTAGTGGGCTTAAGAATGGAGTTGGATTCTCTGATTGCCCGCATAACCTTTGTCAGTATTCCGGCTTAGTTAAGTACGGGGCTGTCAGATTCTGCTGCCAACCTGCGATTTTGTTAATCGCTTTGGAAAGCCGCGCGCACCGTGGTGGGTGCATTGGGATTTGTGACTTTCTTGTTTGTCCGAATCCGCACAGCGGTTGGCCCATCCCCATTGGACGGCAACTTAGAGCCCGGCGGCTTGTTTTAGGCTGCAACTGGGTATCTCCACAGTTTATTTTTCCAGGAATTTCCGTTGAAGACGTTCGAAGAACTCAATCTCCTCCCCGCCATCAAGCAAGCTCTGCGTGAAGAGCAGTACCAAATCCCCACTCCGATCCAAGCACAAACCATTCCCGCCGCCTTGGAGGGACGCGATGTGCTGGGCTGTGCTCAAACAGGGACTGGCAAGACGGCAGCCTTTGCGCTGCCGATCCTGAATCGACTGGGTGAGAAACCTCGCAAGGCGAGTCCCAATCGGCCATTGGTCTTGGTGCTAGCACCGACGCGCGAGCTAGCAATTCAAATCGAAGAGAGCTTTGCAACCTATGGTCGTCACCTCCGCCTGCGACAGGTGTTGGTCTATGGCGGCGTGAGCCAGGGCAATCAGGTTCGTGCGCTGAATCGCGGTGCGCACGTGTTAGTGGCTACTCCAGGCCGTTTGCTCGACCTAATGGACCAAGGCTACATCGAACTGGATCAGCTCGAAGTCTTCGTGCTCGATGAGGCCGATCGCATGCTCGACATGGGTTTCATGCCAGCTTTGAAGCGAATTATCAGCCAACTCCCCGCCGAGCGACAATCGCTTTTTTTCTCTGCTACCATGCCTCCCAATATCATGGATTTAGCTCAACAGTTGCTGAGCGATCCGGTCAACGTGAATGTCACGCCCCGACAGTCGAGCGTGGAACGCATTGAACAGCAATTGTTCTTCGTGGAGCGAGCAAACAAGTTATCGCTGCTGCAAAAAACACTGGCAGGGCCGGAAGTCGATCGAGCCATCGTCTTTGCAAAGACCAAACGAGGTGCCAATATGCTGGCCGAACGCTTGGTCAAAGGTGGCGTACAAGCGGCAGTAATTCACGGCAATAAGTCGCAAAGCGCCAGACAGCGGGCGCTCGACGCCTTCAAAAGTCGTCAAGTGCAGGTGCTGGTGGCTACCGATATCGCGGCGCGAGGCATCGACATCGATAATATCACGCACGTTATTAACTATGACATCCCCGTCGATGCCGAAAGTTATGTGCATCGTATCGGCCGCACCGGACGCGCCGGAGCCGAAGGAATCGCTATGACTTTCTGCACTTCAGCCGAATTGGGTGAGCTACGCGACATTGAACAGTTGATTGGCAAGTCAATCCCCTTGGCTCCCAATCAAACCCGGCCACGTCCCACCGCACCCGAACGTAAGCAAGGACGTGGTTCCAACGGTTCCTCAAGTTCCTCAGGTTTCTCAGGTTCCTCGGGCCGAGGTCAACGCGGCGGTAATGCTCCACAGCGGAATGCAAAGAGTAGCAACCATCAAAAGCGCAATAGCCGCAGCAGTCAGGCCAGTGCTGGCCGCGCTAGCGGAAACACTCAAGCCGCAGTTGCCGTGGCGCGCGCCACACCCGCAGCTCGCCCCTCGGTCTCATCCAATGAGGCCGGGTCGACGTCCACCAAAACCAAGCGTCCGCTTCAACGCAAAATACGAAGAGTCTCACCTGGTTCGTCCCTTTCGAGATAAGTCCCGTTGAGCTGGCTTCGATTTTCCCCATTGATTTAACACGGAGAGTAACCATCGCAAAGAATCAAAACACCTTCGCCAAACGGCAACGCGAGATGGACAAGAAGTTCAAAGCACAGGAAAAACGTGCTAAACGCGAAGAACGCAAGAACGCCCCACCTGAATCTGCCAACCAATCCAGCGAACCATCGGAGCTGGATGAAATCGACGAACTCGATCCTGAAGAATCTCAGAATGTCTCGGGGTAGATGACAATCTCGATGCGGCGATTCTCCGATCGGCCAGCGGGAGACTGATTGTCGGCCACAGGATGATTCGGGCCGTGTGCAATCACAAACAATTGTTGCATCGGTACTCCATTGCGACGGACCAACTGATCCATGACCGCTTGCGCTTGACCACCTGCCAACTGGTAAGGAGTCGCAAAAATACCGCCGTAGGGTTGAGCGGTATCGGTATGACCTTCTAACCCCACGCGTTGCCGTGGAAACTGTCGAAGCAAAGCGTTGGCAACTTGATCCAGCACAGCAGCACCGGCGGGATTGGGCTGCGCCGTCCCGGGGGCGAACAATTGATCAGCGGGAATGCGAACGCGAATTAGATCGCCATCAGGAACCACGCGCGCGCCAGCGACTTGCAATCCCGCAGCCGAGTTGGCAACGGAATTGTTGGCGGTTAGCCGCGCTCCGCCACGCATATTCATGGAAGCTTGCATCCCCTGCGCTTGGCTGGCGATTTGTTGTGATGAGGCGAGCAACTGCTTGTTCTGACTGGTCGCGTCCTGCAGTTGCTTGGCCATCAAATCGCCCCGCTCGCGAAAGGCCTGCAGTTGCTGTTGCGTCTGGGCGAGCTGGGCGGTGAGCTGGCGATTGTTGTCGTCAAGCTGCTGAACACGCCGTTGGAATTCCATCAATTGAGGCGACGTTTGTTGTCCAGCAAAAACCGACTGCGGTCCGAGCGGTTGAGTTTGCCCGGCCGCCGAGTAGCCTTGCATTGCACCCGCAGGAGGATACTGCCCCTGGCCCCATGCTCCTCCGGCTGGCATGTAAGGGTTGCGATTGCAACCCTGTGCAACGACCATCAATCCAGCAACGCACAGCAACCCCATCGCAATTTTTGCGGTGGTGCGCAGTTGTGTTGGGGTTGGTTGCATGTCGCTCACGTTCGCTCAAGCCCTTGGCGCAGTACTGCCCGCATAACAATGTGCGGAAAGGTTTTATGGAAGAACGATTGTCCCAATCGTTTACTAAAGCAATTGGGACAATTGCTCTACTCTCTATTCTCTACCTACGTTCTAAACCCAAAGTTAGATGTAGAACGAAGACCTAGTTTACGGCAACAGTAGCTAGTCCAGTCGAATGGAGACAAGTCCAATTCTATTGATCCGCCAAATCTGGTTCCCAGCCAGGAGCCTACATGTCGCCATGTCAACGCGGGAGGCGGAGCCTCCAAGACAGTGCGTTCCCAGGCAGGAGCCTGGGAACGAGCGTAATCGTCGTCGTGCATTCCGTAGGTTATGATTGTGTGTCAATCCGTCCCCTTTCGGCCCCACCCACGATCCGCTCGACGTGCAGCGTGCGAGTCGCCGGATTGCCAAGTGTGCGTTGATACAATTCCCGAAATGGCTGGCGACCCACTCGTTGGCGCGTCGAGCTGATATTTAAATCGTTGTCATCCATGCCATCCAATCCGCGCGCCGCCAGTAGAATTGAAAACGTACAAACTCCGGTTATTCCAGTGGTAGCGGAATGGATTGCGGCGCATCCAGGTACGATTTCACTTGGTCAAGGCGTCGTGCGATACGCGGCCCCAGCAGCAGTGCGGCAAGCGGTATGCCAAGCCGTGGAGACCGAACCGCGTCTGGACCGCTACGGTTATTTTGCGGGTCTACCCGAGTTGCAGCAGCGAATCACGGACAAGGTCACAAACGAAAATGCAATCGATCTAACGGATCGCGAAATCGTGGTTACGGCTGGTTCCAACATGGCTTTTCTCAACGCGGT
The DNA here is from genome assembly GCA_041741715.1 of Pirellulaceae bacterium. Classification (GTDB taxonomy): domain Bacteria; phylum Planctomycetota; class Planctomycetia; order Pirellulales; family Pirellulaceae; genus Aureliella. Next base: position 15,590 of record JBGSJT010000779.1, read on the forward strand.
GTTGGCTGTGGCAGACCCAGGAGACGAGGTCATTCTGCCCGGACCCTACTACTTCAATCATCATATGGCCATTGAAATGTCCGGTTGCCAAGTGGTTGTTGTCCCTACTGATCAACGTCATCAGCTCGATTTGCAAGTAATAGAACAAGCTGTCACTAGCCGCACGCGAGCAATTGTGACAGTCTCTCCCAACAACCCAACTGGCGCAGTCTACTCGCGCAATTCGCTGTCTGCAGTCAATGAGTTGTGTCGACGCAAAGGCTGTTATCACGTGACCGACGAGGCCTACGAATACTTTACGTATGACGGGATCGAGCACTTCTCGCCGGGCTCGCTGCCAGATTCCGCCAATCATACGATCAGCCTTTATTCGCTATCAAAAGCATATGGCATGGCGGGTTGGCGCTGCGGATATATGCTCGTGCCACGACACTTGCAACCGTCGATTAAAAAAATCCAAGATACGAATCTCATCTGTCCGCCGCTGATTTGCCAAGTGGCAGCAACCGCCGCGCTGACTACCGGAAGAGCTTGGGCACAACCGCACATCGATCCCCTACGCGGCGTGCGCGACATGGCAGTGGCCGAACTGGAGAGACTCGGGGCACGCTGCCATTTTCCCAAACCAGACGGGGCCTTCTATCTGATGGTCGATTTCGAGACACAGCGGAATGATCTCGAATTGGTCCACGCCCTGATTCGCGACTGGGGCGTCGCCGTGTTGCCAGGGTCGACGTTTGGTATTGGCACGGGGTGTAGTTTGAGAATCGCCTTTGGTTGTCTCGCTCCGGCTGATGTCGCTGAGGGGCTGGGGCGCTTGCGCCGCGGGCTAGAGCATCTACTGTAAAGTAGTGGACGAGGTTACGAGTCCTGAGTCACAGGACTCGTTGCCTCGTCCACTACCTCAGCAGTATTAGCATCGTGCGGGCAATAACTGTCCGAACTTAAACGTAGCTGCGGTCGCCAGACCGCAGGGAATCGACGTTCTGGCGAACGTAGCTACGACAGGGAATCGACGTTCTGGCGAACGTAGCTACGACAGTTATTTCCCGAACGATGCTTAGCAGTGGATGGATGCTGCTAAATAAAAAATGTCAAACTTTAACGATCAGTGAAAGTTTGCGGGCTGCGGCGACGATAAGTGGTGTGTCGAGCGGTACACCGAGCTGTTTTGTCAGCAACGTGGGCCGTTAGACAGGGGGGTTCTAAAATTCAAGATTCGGTCGCAGACGCGAACAGCGGTTCTGGCTGGGGTACCTCGTAGGTATTGCTAGCTTGGCCATAGGGAGTTCGTGCGACAGACTTGGTAGGAACCTAGCTCCGATGAGCCGACCAATATTCCGCTGGGCTGCAATTATTCAAATCGGTTTGACTCTGTCCACCGGTTGCAGTCCCACACAGCCGTTCTTCGTGCGACGTGACCAGTCGATGGCGCAGTACATTGCGCAGTCGATCGACATCGAGTACGCCGACGTCCAGGTGGAAAGTTTGCCCGAGGCAACGCAAGCGCGGCATCCACTAGGTCCGACCAATATCCCGACGGAGTTCGAGGATCTGACGCTCGAGGACTGTCTGTCGATGGCGTTGCAGAACACCAAAATTTTGCGAGTGGTCAATGGTGCCAATTCGCAAAGTGGGAGTGTAACCGCTCCGCTGTTGAGCGCGGCCCCTGGCCAGCTCCCCAGCATTTACGATTCTGCCTTGACGGCCACCACCGCCAATACGCAACCTTTGGCCGTAGACAGCCAAGGGAATCGCATCGCCCCGCGTGGTTCGGCTCGCGCCAATCAAGTCGGAGGTGTCGAAGACGCGCTGAGCGAGTTTGATACGCAGTTCTCTTCGCTGTTTGGATACAACACCACCGACCGCCCGCGCAACGTGGGTCCGGGGAACATCTTCAATCCTCAGTTCTTCCAAGCCGTGGATGCCAATGCTCAAGCTGCATTGTCAAAGCGACTCGCCACCGGCACCATTGGCACCGTTCGCACCACTGGGGTTTACTCGCGCAACAACTTGATCTCTCCGAGTGTCGCCCGCAATGTTCCCAGTGATTACACTTTGGCGATTGAACTACAAGCCACCCAACCTTTGATGCGTGGTCGCGGCACGCTGGTCAATCGCATTCCGGTCGTGTTGGGGCGAATCAACGAAGAAATTCAATTGCATGATTTCGAGGCCAATGTTCGCAACTTGACGAAAGCGGTCGAAGATGCTTATTGGGATTTGTATTGTGGCTACCGAGCATTGGAAACGGCTCAAGGAGCGCGTGATAGTGCGTTGAATCTGTGGCGTGTGGCTCAAGCACGTTCCAGCATTGGTGCTGAAGGGAGTGGCCCCGAAGCGGAAGCTCAAGCTCGTGCGCAGGTCAAGCAATTCGAAGCTCAGATCACGACCGCCCTGTATGGCTCGACCATTCCGGGGAACGATCCACGTGGGCTGTATGGACGCGAACAAATTTTGCGTGAAAAGATGGGCTGGTCACCGACCGATGGACGCATGATCCGTCCGATCGACGAACCGACTGAAGCCCGCGTACTTTTCGAATGGCCCGATGTGCTCAGTGAAGCTCTGTTGCGGAGCGTTGAGTTGCGTCGTCAGCAGTGGGCCATCAAAAGTGCTCAACTGGAAATGATGTCGGCCAAGAATCAGTTGCTACCGCAGTTAGACGTTACCGCCTTCTATCGTTGGTTGGGGGTGGGTGATCAGTTGGCCGCAGCCAGTCGCAATGGCATTAGCTTTCCCAATGCTGGCTCCACTGCTTTAGAAGAACTCACTGGCGGCGACTACCAAGAACTAGGGATGCGAGTTGAACTGACGCCTCAGGCAATAGGGAGCCGTCGCGCTCTGGCCGGTATTCGCAATCGCCAAATTACGTTGGTCAAGCTGCAAGAAGAGATGCGTGAGAAGGAAATGTTTGTCACCGACAACTTGACGAGCGCTTGGCGAAATATGGAGTCGACCTTCATTTCAATCAAAGACTTCCGCGATCAATTGCAAGCCAATATCGACGAGATCAAAATCTACAACGATCAAATCGGAAGTGGCACCAATGCCCTGGGACAATTGGCCGACCTCTTGTTGCGTGCCGAAGAGCGTCGCGCTCGATCGCAACTACAGTACTACCAAGCTATTTGTGAATACAACAAATCGCTGATGAACATTCACTACTGGAAGGGCTCTTTGTTGGATCTCAATGCGATCGACTTGGGCGAAGGGGCTTGGACCGACAAAGCCTATTGGGATGCCGAGGAACGATCGCGTGAGCGGGCTGGTGGAATGTACGTCGACTACGGTTACACTCGTCCGAGCGTCGTCTCCAACGGACCGGTGGAACGTGGCGGCGTGACGGAAATGAACATCTCCGACCCTGGAGCAGGCTTAAACAATCGCAAGTACGGTAATCCGGCTCCAGCCACGCTATTGCCTGAGGACAAGGAAGACGAACCCGAAGATCGCCCCAAGCTGGAGCCACCGACGGCGGGACGCATGTTGCCCAACGCCGGCGATGGGCAGGTGCGTCAAGCCAGCGGCCAACAATCAACGCGACGAGCCATTGTTACCAGTAGCGGTCAAAAGCAATCGATCTCAGACCAACCTGCCAATACCCAAGCATGGCGTCGCCGGTAGAGCGGCAGCGACTATTCCAAAACAAGTCTGAGATGTGCGTGCGGACGAGCCTTCAACTCGCGGCGCAGTGATGTCCCCAGCATCGCTGTTCACTCTCGGATCAACAACTTTGAAGCGTACAGCGAAAGCTGTGAACGAGAAGCCGGGGGGCGACTCTTGAAGCGGGACCGGTGGTTCTTACGAACCACCGGGGCCCGTTTCGCATTTTACGAGTTGACTGATTTTGTCACTTCTCGCTGATCGCCGGTTTAGTTTCGGTGCAACTCACCCTCCCACCGTAAGTTACGTCGTATTCGACGCAACTTACGGTGGGAGGGTCGGAGCCTAAGCGACGGTGAGGGAAATTCCAGCCAAGCCCCCCTCTCCGCTCGCCGACCAACTTCGTCGGTGCCCGTCGCGACTTTCACCCCTGGGTAGAGTTAGCCATACCGGCGATCAGCGAGAAGTGTCCTGATTTTTTTTGTTTTTGTCTCGGCCTGAACCTCAGATTAAGCCAATTCATCTTGCGTGGCAAAATCTTCGATCAGCAATCTCACTGCTTGGGCCAGCGTCGCGACTGGGAGCGAGGGGAGGGTGCGACCGCTCCCGGCAACTTGCTCAGTCGCCAGGGGAAGATGCACAAAGCCAACTTTCATGGAGTGCTGATGAACTTGGCACCAGTGATGAGTCAAATACATGGTGGCGTTGCAGAGAAAAGTTCCCGCATGGTACGACACAACAGCTGGTATGCCAGCTCGCCGCAATTTCTCAGACCAATCACCCAACGGCATTTGGCTTTGAAAGGCGAGTGTCCCCGAATCGATCAGCGGAGGGAGTTCGCGACCATTTTCGTCGACACAACCCGCCACATTGAGCGCAATGGCCTCCAGCTTAATAGCCGCAGCACCGGGCGATTGCCCCAGGTGCAAAACCACTTCAGGCTTCTGTTTCAAGTCTTGATGAAGCCGCTCTTGTAGCGAACTCAGCTCGACCGGGTAGCGGCGGGTCATCAGTTCGACTGAGCCTGGGCGATCCTTGAGCAATTCCATCAAGGTGAGCCAACTGGAGTTCTCAGTCCAATCGTCGTAGGGTTCAAAGGCAGTGAGCAGCACGCGCACAGGGATTGTCCAGTCCAAATCGAAATGAGTAACCGTTCAGCGACTTTCTAGCCCCCCAGACTTTCGAGCCACTCGCGGTGAAGTAACATATATAGCTTAGTCAGTTTTCCCACCTAGCAACTCCACCCATGCGAGACCGAAGCGATGAAATGCAAATTTCTGGTAACCCTGTTCGCCCTGGCCTTAGTCCAACTCGTCGCCACGCGCTGCACGGCGGAAGATGTCTTTCCCGATAAAGCGCTCGAGGCCGCCGTCCGCTACGAAGTCTTTGCCAAACGCTACAACCAAGAACCGATCACGGCAGAGGACGTAAAGAACATTTCCAAAGTCGAAGGAAAAGGGAAGGGGATCAAAAGTTTGCAGGGACTGGAACACTGTCTGGCCGTGCAATTAATCGACTTAGAGGACAACGACATCTCCGATCTGGCACCGTTGGCGGGACTCAAGCTCCTGCAGTCGATCAACGTCGCCAATAACAAAATCACCTCGATTGAGCCGCTCAAGGAGCTCGAGCGAGTGCAGTACTTGCAACTTTCGCACAATGCGGTCAAGGATTTGGCACCACTGGGCAAGATGAAGAACATGATGTCGCTCTATCTGTCGGACAACAAGATCGAAGATATCTCAGTGGTGGCTGAACTACCCAAGGTGTGGTCATTGTATTTGGCTGGTAATCCGCTCAAAAGCTTCGATCCGATTTCGAAATGTCAGCGAGTCGACACAGTGGATCTTTCCAAGTGCGGAGTGAAGGACCTAGCCTTTCTAAAACCGCTGACAGAGCTCAAGCGGCTGATGCTCGATAACAACAAAATCGAGGAGCTGGGGCCGCTGGTTGAAATGGCCAAGGGGGATAGCGAACATCGCTTTGCCCCGTTTTGGAATATTCACCTCAAAGGAAATCCACTGAATGAGGCTGCCAAATCGCAGCTCGACGAACTCAAGCAACTCGGTGCCCGTTTGCATCTCGAGTAGTTAAGCCCTGCGTGCTTGACTTCTTTTGCTGCGAAGCGTTGGCAGGTGCCAGCCTAAGCTGTGCCTGCCGACGCAGCCTTGATTCCGAGGGCGCAGGTGGCGGAGCCCAGGCTGGCACTACCATCAAATGCAAACTGCATTTCCTCTCGCGATCTGTGTGCTCTATCGCGGCTAGTTAATTGGACAGCGCCACTTTGCGTTGGAGTCCAGGCTTTAGCCGCTTTTTTCACGCTCGACATGCAAAG
>JBGSJT010000780.1:0-11423 GCA_041741715.1 Pirellulaceae bacterium
GCGACTCGTTTGACGGCTCAAGCCGACGACGAAAGGGAGATGGTTTAAGTCATCCGCCATCAAGGCTACGTCGGCAGTTTCGAGCGCAACGTCGGAACCAGCCGCTCCCATCGCGATTCCCACTGTGGCATTGGCCATCGCGGGAGCGTCGTTCACGCCGTCGCCCACCATCGCCACGCCCTCCTGTTGACTGAGCTTCTTGACGGCCGCGACTTTGTCGTCGGGCATCAAGTCCCCCCAGGCTTCGTCAAGACCGACTTCTTTGGCCACGGCGTTAGCAACCTGCTGATTGTCACCCGAAAGCATGATCATGCGGCGGATGCCGAGGTCTCGTAATCGGGCAATTACGTCCTTAGCTGCTGCGCGCGGTGTGTCCATCAAGCCCAGCACGCCGAGATAATTGTCGCCGCGACGAACGATCATCGTCGTGCGTCCGCTGGCCTTCAGCTTTTCGACCGAGTCTCGCAACGCATCCAGCAGCGGCGGGCCCTCGACTTCGGCGAATAGACTTTCCTTGCCGATATAAACGGACTGACCGTCTACAGTGGCTTTGACTCCCCGGCCGGTGATGCTTTGCACTTCGTGAGCTTGTAATACCGAATCGCTCTTTAGGCGTTCTTTCCCGCCGCGCACCACGGCGGCAGCGAGTGGATGGTCGCTGAGAATCTCAACCGCAATCGCCACTCGCAGCAATTCGTCTTCGGTAACGCCGTCTGAAGCAACCACATCCGTCAGACGCGGCTTGCCTTCGGTCAATGTGCCGGTTTTATCGAACGCGATCGCACCCAATGTTCCCAGGTTCTCCAGCGGCCCACCACCTTTGATCAACACTCCACCGCGCGCCGCGCGAGCGACACCGCTCAAGACAGCGCTTGGCGTCGAGATCGCCAAGGCACAGGGACTGGCCGCCACCAGCACCGCCATCGCGCGATAGAACGATGCGCTGAACGGCTCGTCGATAACGGCCCAGGCAAACAACAACAGGAGGACAAACGCCAGCACTGTGGGTACGAAGTAATGTTCGAACTTGTCGGCGAACCGTTGCGTCGGAGACTTCTGCGTTTCGGCCTCATTCACCATTTGAACAACACGGGCGAGCGTGGATTCACTTGCAAGTTTCGTGACCTGAATCGCCAGTGCCCCGCTGCCATTGATGGTGCCCGCGAAAGCGCGATATTGCGGATCGAGCTGATCGGGATTCGCAGCCGCCTTGTGCGGATCATCGACGGCCCGCTTGTCCACGGGCACACTCTCACCGGTGATCGGCGCCTGATTGACGCTCCCTTCCCCCTTGATGATGAACCCATCCGCCGGAAGTCGCTCGTTGGGTTTGACGACGACAATGTCCCCAACCTGGAGCTGTTCCACTGGCACTTCTTCGGTGCTGTCATCGCGACGAACCAGCGCGGTTTGAGGCGCGAGTTCCGCCAGAGCTTCGATCGCCCGTTTAGCTCGGCCCATTGCGAAATGTTCGAGCGCGTGTCCCAGGCTGAATAAAAATAGCAGCAGAGCGCCCTCGGCCCATTTGTCGAGCGAGGCAGCCCCAATGGCGGCTACCAGCATCAGGAAATCGATATCAAACTGCCCTGTCCGGATATCCTTGATCGCATCGCGAAACATGAACATTCCGCCGAACAAATACGCGACAATGTAAAGGCTCCAGGGCACCCACGACGTGACGCTGGTCAATACTGACAACAGCCAGCCGATGAGCAGCAGCCCGCCACAGAAGGCTGCGAAGACGAGTTCCGTCCGTTCGCCAAACAAGCCGCCACGGGCGTGTTCGTGTTCTTTTCCTGCAGGCTTGCTTCCCGCGTCGGAGTGTTCCGCCTGCTTCCGCTTCTGCTGCACTTCGAGGATTCGCACACCGAGTTTTCGCACCGCCGCTCGGATGGCATCTTCGTCGGCTACCTGACGATCAAATTCGATACGAAGCACGCCTGCTGCAGAAGTCGCGACCTCCAACACCCCCGCTATCTGCTTCGCTCCCGATTCAACCATCCGCGCCCGGCGAGCGTACATTGGTTCCGTATTGAGCAACAAATGCCCGAACCGCTGCTCCAGTTCCACTCCGGCGCGCCGCGCCAGCTCCCGGACATCACCGATCGACAGTTGGGCGGGGTCATAATGGATGCAGATTTCACCGGGCCCTTCGCCGTCCGTGCCGTCTAGGTGCGCGGCTTCAATTCCGTTGTGCGCACTCAGCAAGTCACCGAGTCGCGTCACACACGCATCACGAGCATTGGGGACTGTGGGCAACAACAGAGCGATTTCAATCCGCGTCTTCTCAGTCATGGGGAACATTCCATTGCATCGCTTCCAATCAGCTGCTGTAGCGTGTCATACCCAACCGGTAGTTCCACTTGCAAGGGAAAGCTGGCCGAGCGTTGAGCTTGCTCAGTGATGAGCTCCCGAATATACTCTGGTTCGTGACTCTGTCGACCACGTAGCACGGGATGAATCATCTTCACAGGCAACATACTCTGGTTGAAATCGCCCAAACCTCGTTGAGATTCGAGGCTGGGTGTGTGGAAACGCGCAGCCTTAGCTCTACCTGCCGCAGGCGGCCACGAATAAGCCTTCGGTGTTGGCTGTTGTTCCAGTTGCAATCGAAGTATGGCTGTCCATAAATACGCGAGCGTCGATTCGGCGCCTTGATTCTTATTCAATCCGCTAGTCATTAGGTAGAGAGAAACAGAGGGCGGGTAGAATTGAGTGACCTAATCGTGGGTAAGTCTCGCTGGTAAAGCACCCTGCGCGCTCGGTAAAGTCGAACTGAATTGATCGGCTTTGGATTGAGCTTCGTCCGCGTTCCATCCATAGCGGTTGATCAATTGTGTCACCAAGCGTTTCCGACATCCGTTGATTTTAGCAATGTCTTGTTCGTCGAGCTTTCCAAATGTCGTCAGGAGCCTTGCGTTGAAAGCAGGCTTTGAGGTTTTCCATGTGAAGCCTAGCATTGTGCGGCGTTCCTATTCGGTTGTTTTTGATGACACTGAAAATCCAAGCCCGAGCGTCGCTGCCGGCGCACAGACGATCTGCTCGTTCTAGGCAGCTCCATCCATTTGCGATCTGTGCAGCTCGTCTTTTATCTCTCTACAGGTCAATCTTTGTTGGTTAATCTTCAGGTAAAGTATTTTCGCAGTACCTACTAGTTATGTAGCATTAAGCGACTGGAGGAAATCGTTTTTCAGCAAATGTTTGAGTCGAGAAAAGGCGACCATTGAAGCATCCATACCCAATTATCCGTATGAAGTTGGTAACTGAACCAAGCCAGACAACAGGATTATCGCCTGGGTGTTCAACTTGGAGCATCGAGCGGACTACCAAAATAGTCTGGTTGAATCCACCATGCGATGAATCAAAGGGGTCAGGCCTCTTTGTTGTCGTTTTTGGGGAAGCGCACCCGCTTGCGACCGCGCGGACGCATGGTCGATTCCAAATTGAGGCGACGTGCCATGGACTCCACCCAGCCTTCATCTCCGAGCGGCTTGCCGCGCTGGGCCGAAAGCCGGACCGCCGCCAACTCCGCTTCCGAGAGCGGAGTATTGACTCGCTCGACCCATCTGGGAAGTCGTGGCAGGGGCCACGGCGATAGCAGCGGTGGGTGGGGTTCGGGCTTGCACAACCAGCGCCAAAGGGAACCCCATCGCCATTGTTCAGCGCGTTTGACAAGTCCAGCCCGGAGGGCATTGCGTTCCACGTACCGACAGACCACGAAGAAATGCTCGTCGTCCTGAATGGGAAAACTTTTGTAGCGTTGCTGATAGACATGGCCCATGCCGCTGGTGTGGTAGTGGGAATGATACCGCATAGTATGCGTGCCGCCCACCCAACCCATGAACCGGCTCATCTCGCCATCGACCAACGGGCGCAGCACAAGATGATAATGGTTGGGCATCAATTGATACGAGAAGAGTTCAATCTGATGGATCTGTAAACCTTCGTGGAGGATTTGTTCAAACGCTTCGAAGTCGGCATCTTTATGAAAGATTGTCGCTCGCAAGTTGCCACGATTCAAGGCGTGGTACAGTCCGCCAGCTTCGTCGGCTCGTGGTGGTCTGGGCATTGTCTTGGCTCTCCAACGGTAGAAAACCATATCCTACATCATCCCCAAAGACAATCAAAGAGGCCTGACCCCTTTGATTCGCAGAGTCTGTGCGGCTTCGAGTGCAAAATAGGTGAGGATCATGTCGGCACCGGCGCGGCGAAAGGCGAGTAGGCTTTCAAGCATGCAGGCCTGCCGGTCAAGCCAACCATTCTGGGCGGCGGCGGCGAGCATGGCGTATTCGCCACTCACCTGATAAACAGCCGTGGGAACTCCAAACTGTGTCTTGATGCGGTGCACTATGTCTAAGTAGGGGAGGCCGGGCTTGACCATCACAATGTCGGCCCCTTCGCGCAAGTCGAGTGCGACTTCGTGCAAGGCTTCATCGCTGGACGAGGGCTGCATCTGATAGGTTTTCTTGTCGCCCGATCCGAGCATTCCTTTCGAACCGACTGCGTCGCGAAATGGACCGTAAAAAGCCGATGCATACTTGGCGGCATAGGACATGATCAAGACCTGTTGATGCCCAGCGCGGTCTAGGGCTTGTCGAATGTCACCAATGCGACCGTCCATCATGTCGGAGGGGGCAATGATCGAGGCACCCGCTTCGGCTTGCACGACCGCTTGTCGACTTAACACCTCCACCGTTTCATCGTTGACGATGCGGCCGTCGCGCAACAATCCGTCTTGGCCGTGCGTGGTATAGGGATCAAGTGCCACGTCGCAAATCAGACCGATCTGGTCGCCAAACCGCTGGCGAATCGCGCGCGCGGCAGTACACATTAAGTTGTCTGGGTTGGTCGCTTCATCGCCATCGGGACTCTTCTGCTCAGCGGGGGTGACGGGAAAGAGAGCGACAGCCGGAATGCCAACCTCGACGGCCGCCTCGATTTGCCTCAGCGTATCATCGATGCTCCGCCGCTCGACCCCCGGCAGACTGGCAATTGGCTGGGGCTGGACGGCTCCCGGCAAAACAAACAGGGGCCAAATCAGATCGCTGGCCGAGAGCTGATGCTCGGCAACGAGGGCGCGCGTCCAGGGCTGTTGCCTTAGTCGCCTCAGCCGCGTGTTAGGAAAGGGACCACGAGGGGAGTCGAAGTGCATGGCGGCTAATCATCACTACCTGAGAGTTCAAACACTGGTTCGAAGGCGTTAGCGAAGTCGTAGCAGTTGTCGAAGTCTTCGCGTCGATCCGACTTCGATCGCTTCATGTGCTTGATGCGAATCAAATTGTAGACGATCTCACCAAAATCCCCGGTCGAGTGGACTCCCCAACTGTTCAGAACAGTCTTAGCCATGAATCCAAATTGCTCCAGCGAGTATTGCCGAATCGCTTCGCACAATTGTTGCCCGGTGATGTGTTGCTCCCCTTCGCTTCCCTGGGGTGGCATCTTCAATATCTCCTGTGCATAGGCCAGTGCCTCGCGGACAAATTGATAGGCCTCAATGTGAAAGCGTTGGTCATGTTGCAACAACTCGACAAACGGATGAATCTTCTCAATTGTCACTTCGGCCACCTATGGCGGTTTGCGGTTCTAGGCTGGTGCTCATGTCCAGTACTCCTATCATACTTCGCAGGCTCACAGATGCTAACTTGCATCAGTTGCTTACTCTGCTACTTACTCTGCTACTTACTCTGCTACTTATTCTTCTTCGCTGGCGGAAGATCCCTCGTTCGCGTCACCATTCGCCGTGGATTTGTTGCGCCCTATTACCGACAAAACATCGTCGGCATGGATCATCACGCGGCGATTGTCTTCCATTTGAATCAGTAATTGTCGCGATAAAACCTCTTGGGCCAGCACACGACCGCGGCCGTTGGCGGTCACGACGTCTATGCCGATGCGTGGCAAGCTGCGTTGATGGTCCTCGTACACATCATACTCATAACGCAGGCAACATTTCAGTCGCCCACAGCGTCCCGAGATCTTATTGGGGTCAAGCGTCGCCTTCTGCATCTTGGCCATCTTCATAGAGACCGGCGGCATTTTCATCAAGTGCGTATTGCAACAAACCGGTTTGCCGCAGTCGCCGTAGTCAGCTAGCAATTTAGCTTCGTCGCGCACGCCAATCTGCCGCATCTCAACGCGAGTCTGGAATTCATGCGCCAAGCGTTTCACCAATTCACGAAAGTCGACTCGATTTTCGGACAAGTAATAAATCACCATGCGCTCGCCACCAAAGACCCGTTCGATGTCGACCAAGTCCATCGGGAGCTCCAATTCACGAATGATGCGAAAGCAAGTATCCGCTTCCTCGACACTCTTAGCCGCCAGGTGAGCTAGTTCATTCTCATCTTCCTCGGTCATTTGGCGTTGCAAGGAACCACCGGGGGGCTCGTTCATCTGCGCCAAGACTCGCGGGTCTGCGTCGCACACCACCTCCCCCGCCTCCAAACCGCGCGGAGTCCGAGCGATGACGCGCATGCCACGGCTGAAATCCTGCCGAGCTTGCATGACGTGGAGTGTTCGCATTATGCCGCAACGCACGACGTAGTTTGGCATTCCGTTCCCTAACGAGATTCCCGATGGAGCCAATTTGTGACAAGTCTTTCGATAATGCAGTCTATCCCACCTGGACGGCGAATCCAAGGCGTACACGAGGCAACCCACAGCAACTACTTCCGGCAAGGCGATTGAAACGGGGCGAATCGTGGATGTCGACCCAGCCATTATTGACTTTGGACTTCAACATGGATTAGCATTACAGGTTTTCGCTTTCCAAAGGTTTGACAACATCGTGCAAGATGCGATAGCCAAGGCCGATACGCTGATTGAAGCAATGGGCTGGATCCGCCGATTTCGCGGGAAAACGACTGTTATCAAGCTCGGAGGGAGTCTGCTAGAGGACCAAGAAGCGATCCACCATCTCTTGCTGGACGTAATCTTCATGGAGACGGTGGGGATGAAGCCCGTCATCGTCCACGGCGGCGGTCCCAGCATTAATCGCGCGATGGAACAGGCCGCCATCACGCCGGCGTGGGTCAAGGGACGCCGCGTTACCGACTCGGCCACCTTGGCAATCGTGGAAAAAGTACTGGCGGGGGAGATTACCCAACATTTGACCGACGAAATAGAACGGCTGGGTGGTCGGGCGGTCAATTTGAATTTCGCTGGCGGTTCAAACGTGCTGCAGGGTGAAAAGTTGCTGATGCAAGATGACGACGGGAGCCAGATCGATCTCGGTTTTGTCGGCCAAGTCACCAATGTGGATCGGGCCGTCATTGAAAGTGTGGCTTATGCTAACCAAGTTCCCGTGATTCCATCCATGTGCATCGATGCTCAAGGACAGAAATATAATGTCAATGCAGACACTGCGGCCATGGCGATCGCCGAAGCGCTAGGGGCCGAAAAGCTGATCTTCTTGAGCGACGTCAATGGAGTGCGCCGCGACAAGCATGATCCGTCGACCATTATCCATTCGCTGACAGCCGACGAAGCACGTGAGCTGATTCGCGGCAAAATTATCGACGCGGGGATGATCCCAAAAATTGAAGCTTGTCTGTCGACTCTGTCGCGTGGCGTGCGACAAGTTCACATTATCGACGGTCGGCTGCGGCATTCGCTGCTGCTGGAGATTTACACCACCAGTGGAGTGGGGACAGAATTAGTGCAGACGCGTAAAGTAGTCAGTGGGGGTTGATGGGCAAAGCCATGAAGTTTTGCCAAGGCAGCGATCGGTCGCTGCCTTCGTTCGTTTTACGAGGACATACAGCACATGCAGATACAACATTTAGATTCAGCACAAACCGAGCAGTTGTTCAAGCGGTACGTGATCCAGAACTACAAACGCTATCCGGTCAATCTTGTGCGCGGCGCGGGCTCACTCGTGTGGGATAGCGAAGGGGGCGAGTACCTCGACTTTTTTCCCGGCTGGGGCTGCAATTTACTCGGGCATTGTCCGCCGCGAGTGGTGGCGGCAGTACAAGCACAAGTCGCCCGCTTGATCCATGTCCCCAATACCTGGCACATGGCCGAACAAGGGATGTGGGCCGAAATGCTCGTCCAACGCGCGTTTGATTCCCAAGCTTTTTTCTGCAACAGTGGCGCTGAAGCCAACGAGGCGGCGATCAAATTGGCGCGACTGCATCAAGGCCCCGAGCGTTATAAGATCATCACTTTTCAAGGTGGCTTTCATGGTCGGACCATGGGCGCTCTGGCCGCCACAGCTCAGCCCAAATATCACGAGGGACTTGGTCCCATGCTGTCTGGCTTTACCTACGCACCCGCGGGCGAACTGAGCGATGTGGAAAAGCGTATCGACTCGGCCACCGCCGCCATCATGATTGAACCAATCATGGGGGAAGGGGGGGTGCGCATACCCAGTCGCGAATATCTGGCGGGGCTCCGCAAGTTGGCCGACGACAATGATTTACTGCTGATCTTCGACGAAGTGCAGACCGGTTGCGGACGGACGGGACACTGGTTCGGCTATCAATACTTTGAGGTCGAGCCCGATATCATGACGCTTGCCAAATCGTTGTGTGGCGGAGTGGCCGGTGGTGCCATGCTCGCGCGTCGCGAAATCGCCCCCAGTCTCAAGCCTGGGACGCATGCCAGCACCTTCGGTGGTAATCCGCTGGCCGCCGCCGCTGGCATGGCCATGATCGAAACCATCGAACAAGACAACCTGTTGGAGCGCACGGTTGAAAGCGCCGAACTATTTGCCGCTCATCTGCAAGGATTGCAATCGTCGTGCGATCATGTTCGCGAGGTGCGACAAGCCGGGATGATGATTGGTATCGAATTGGAGTTCGACGGCGCTCCCGTCGTGCAAAAGTGCCTGGAGCAGGGACTGCTGATCAATTGTACGCAGAATAACGTCCTGCGACTGTTGCCAGCCATGAATATTGAACAGGATCAGATCCATCGCGGGATGGAGTTGCTATCCAAGATCGTCTGCGCACACGCTGAGTCGATCCACGCCCAACAAGTGGAAGCATGAAAAGAAGGAATCCGAATTGAGACACTTGATCTCCCTGTTTGACCTCAGTCAGCAGGAACTACATACAATCCTAAACCTTTCGGAACAGGTCAAATCGCTATTGCTGGCGGGGCGTCGTCCGCCGTGGTTGCAAGGTCGGGTGTTGGCCATGTTGTTCGAGAAGCCCAGCTTGCGGACGCGTGTCAGCTTCGAAGCTGGGATCGGTCAGTTGGGGGGCACTGCTATGTTCCTGGGCCAAGAGGTTGGCTGGCAGAGCCGTGAAGCCACTTCGGATTTTGTGCGCGTCTTGGCGCAATACGTCGACTATGTTGTGTGTCGCGCCAAGTCCCACGACTCAGTCCAAGATTTAGCGAGCTACAACGTCGTTCCCATCATCAATGGATTGACCGACCAGGCCCATCCCTGCCAAGCCCTGGCCGATCTTCTGACGATGCGTCAAGCCTGTGGGCCACTCTCGGGACGCCAATTGACTTTCGTTGGAGACGGCAACAATGTCGCTCGTTCCCTGGCCTTGGGCTGCGCCATGGTAGGTATGCGATTCCGATTGCTCGGTCCGCGCGATTACTTCATGCCGCCAGGGACCGTGGATGCCATCATCGAGCGCTACCCCAACGCAGACATCGATCAAAGCGATCGGCCACAAGTCGGTTTAGCCCAAGCCGACTTTTGCTACACCGATGTTTGGACCAGTATGGGACAAGAGGCTGAGATGAAGTTGCGACAAGCCGCCTTCGGACCATTTCAACTCAACGCACAGTTGCTCAAACACGCCGGTGCGGGGTGTCAGGTGCTACATTGCTTGCCAGCCCGACGCGGCGAAGAGATCACCGACGAAGTTATCGACAGCAAATCCAGCTTAATTGTCGAGCAAGCCGGCAATCGCATGCACGCTCAAAAAGGTCTGTTGATTTGGTTGGCTCTGCAACAAGGACGACTTTCAGCGAAACAACTGGAGCAGGAAGGGATCGATTTGCCAATGGGGATCTCGTGATGCACCTTGTCAGCTCGATGCGCCATCAAGCTGATATTGCGACGAACCGGACGGAAATGCGCCGACCAAAAATGTGCGGCAAAAAGATAATGCGGATTTCTTTCGCTGCAAGCTGAGTTGTGAGCTGTCAACGAAAACAGAATCGCATTGACTTCTGTACATCCGGGTATAGAATTTTTATGTAGTGAATCTCAGTCGCTAGCGTTTGGGGTTCACGAGCGCCGTCCCCAAGCCATGCGTGGAATCTAGTTAACACTTCCGATTGGAACCCCAAACGTGATTTCCATGACGGCCGAGTATGCACTGCGGGCGGTGGCCTGCCTGGGGAATCAAGCGGGTGTGTCGCTGTCGGCGGATGTGTTGGCGGAACAAACCAAGGTTCCGCGCCGCTATCTGACAAGAGTTCTGCAAGACTTGGCCGCAGCGGGCCTAGTCCGTTCGCGGCCCGGTCCTGGAGGTGGATACGAACTGGCTAAACCCTGCGGTAAGCTGACATTGCTGGACGTAGTCAATACGGTTGATCCGATTCAGCGGATCAAAAAATGTCCACTGGGGCTCAAATCGCACATGGCCCTCTGTCCGCTGCACGCCGAGTTGGACAAGGCTTACGCCGCAACCGAAGCCGCCTTCGCGCGAGTCACCATCCAGGACTTACTCGAATCGACCAGTCCCATCGTTCCGCTCTGCGAAGGGCGCTAAGCATCGATTGGCTGGCTGTATTCCGGCGGAAAGGGGAGGTGATGCGACCACGACGCGCAGGGCCAACTCAACCATCGTTGGTTAGAAATACTTATCAGTAGGTACAAAAAAGTTTGCGCACGATCTTAGAATCAGATACTCGTAATATCCGTATGCAAGGCTAACCATAAATATCGGTTTTCAGCCCGAATACGGCTAAGCATCGTTCGGGAAATAACTGTCGTAGCTACGTTCGCCAGAACGTCGACTCCCTGCCGTCTGGCGACGGCAGCTACTTTTAAGATCGGACACTTATTTTCCGATCGATGCTAAGGTCGGGGCCAGAATACCTTTTTTGCCTGAATACGGCCACGCGTTTTCAGTTCTCGCCACAACACACTCCCAAATTTTTCGGTCGACACCTATATGAAAAAAGACTTCGCTCTGCCATACCGACATTATTTTTCATGGGCGATCGTTTCGGCAATACTGTGCGCATGATCGCGGACGCGGGCATAGGCGTTGAGCGCTGCCATGAAGGCCACGCTGACTACTGGTGGTGTGGTACCGACCGACAGTTCTTCTAAGTGCTTGCGGCGCAAGGCTTTGATCTCGTCCCGAAGTAAACATTCGCCGAAGGTGTGGGCGCGACGATTTTGGTTGCTGGCTGGAATCGTTGCCAGCGGCAGGTTTTTCGTCTTGTTCGGCTTTGGTTTCGGCTAGGAACTATCGGGATTGGCGGCCAGAGTAGGACCGGATAGC
>JBGSJT010000781.1:0-23415 GCA_041741715.1 Pirellulaceae bacterium
CTGGAACTTGGAACTTGGAACTTGGAACTTGGAACTTGGAACTTGGAACTTGGAACTTGGAACTTGGAACTTGGAACTTGGAACTTGGAACTTGGAACTTGGAACTCAAAAACCCCATACACTCGCTACGGCTACAAACAACACGAACTCGACGAGCCAACTCCACCGTCCCCTGCGGGCGCGTCGGATGATATCGAGCAGACGACCGGTCGGGCAAGCCAACTGACAATAGGCCATGGGACGCCGCATGGCGATGAGCAAACTTGCCAACCATACCACGCAACTGAGCGACCAACCGATGCGCCAGGCATAGGCATCGAAGGGCTCCAGCCAAGCCAGTGGAATTGGCCAATCGAAGACGATCCAACCGACTGCGGCTACGATCCCCGCGTAGCTGAGGGAGCGCAAAACACGGGCTCCCCAGCGACTCAGCGATGAACCGATGTGTGAACTGGTAACGTCAGTAATTTGATCGCGTGTCCCGTTTCTACGTCGCCAGCTGCGTTGCCAGGGGAGCATCCACTGCTGCACAATGCCGTGCGGACAAAGATGATCACAATAGACATTGCTCTTCGACACTGCCGGCCAGACGAGTGCGACAGCCAGTAGCGACACAAGACCTGGAGCTAGATGCAGCGGTACGCCGCCACGAGTCCAACCGGCAAAGAGCGCCAGCGATAACAGGTTTCCCGCCGAAATACCGATTACCAACAGGCAGGCAATTTGCCAAGTCAGACGTGGCCATCGTCGTCCGCGCATGCGCCAACGACTCCAGGGGATACTGGCTAACGCCAATCCGGTCGTTGCTAATTCTGTCATCGACCAATTCCAATTGGAATGTGAGCGTGAGAGTGCACTCTTGACAGGCATCACGGGCGGTTCGATCAGCATTCGCTCCGCAGCAGTTTGAATGGTCTGCGCGACTGCCATGGAGGTCATGGTGGCACCGGAGACCCCTTCGATCTTCTCGGCTTGCAGATCGATCTCAGCTAGACTTTGCAGGCTGCGATTTTTGAACAATGGCCAAAACGAGTACTCTTGTTGCACGTAACCGACATAGGGTTGGTTATCGAACGAACCACGCAATTTGACGTTGCGTAGAACGTCGGAGGAATCAAACCACATTAGCAATTCTGTCGGCCCCTGATAGCCTTCGATGGCGTCGACGAGGCTCCCTGTCCTGACGATTGTTCCCAGTGCCTGGCCCGTTGAATTGAGTGGTTGCCAAGCGGTTTGTCCATGCCATATGATTGTCCCCAGCTCGACTGTTTCTGGGACTAGGGCTTGAGCCTCGGTCAAAGTCAATGGTTGCGGAAATCGCAAACTCAATCGCTGGCCACTCATGCGTAGGGTGATGGCTTCAGCAATGGCTAGACTGGTCAAAGTGGCCCCGCTGACTCCGTCTACTTTGAACAATTGCTCGCTGCTAATACTCCCCCAGGGCCGACCTAGAAACTGTTCCCAGAATAGCGAGTTGCGTTGAACCAAGTCGACGTGATCTCGAGTGTCACCGGAAGATAGTAAGCTGCAGGCGATAATCTTTTGATCGCTCGACAGGACTAGCATTACATTATTAGGTCCTGAATAGCCAACGACGCTATCGGCGGCTGGTGAAGTTTTCGCCACTGCGCCGATTCCAGCATCTGCGTCATCAATGATTTCGAGCAGTTCACTCTCTCCTAAGCTCCGCAGCGCTGCAGACTGAGGTAAATACCGGCGAACTTCCGACAACAACCGCGCATCGTCGACGGGTGTCATGCGCTCGCCCGCTCGTCTGGCGGACATGCGATGCAAGCCTACGATCAGGGCACAGAGTAGGGCCACGCGTATTAGATGCCAAACAGTATCGAAGAGATGTGGTGAGCGTGTCGCTGAGGCGCGCTGGCGAACTGGCGGTTGAAGGGTGGGCAATTCCATTAGCTTAATAATACCTGCAGCGCGTCGGCTTCGATTCCCACTAACAAAAATTTCTTGTGCCGATGTTTAGTTCCGGACAACAGTTGCACGCGAGATTTGCTCACCCCCAATTGCTTGGCCAAGAGTTCCGCGATGGCTGCGTTGGCGCGACCATCCTCGGGTGGCGCCGTGACTGCGATTTTTAGCATGGCATTGGTCACTCCCAAGATCGCATTTTTTCTCGCTCCTGGCTGAGCCCACACGGGAATTACGATACCATCACTAGCGATCTGGACTGATATTTTAACTGGGATCTGCGAAGCGTCCGATTGTGGTTTCATCGAGGTGTTACACTCAATACGACTGGCGACAAAAAGATGGAGTTGCGTGGTGGGAGCATCAAGACAATAAAATCAAATCATGTATGCTGTGAGCTGATTACAATTCATCAGAAGAATTCCAGGATGCAAAGCCTGAATAGGCGCTGTCCAATTAGTTGCCATGAAAGTACTCTTAGATGCGTGAATTGACCTCTTGGTTTGGACTCGACTCATCGGCTGCGGCCAGCATTGCAACTCGCGGCGATGGTCCACAAGGTAGCTTGCCGTTGACCGATGAGATGCTGCGGAATTGGCCCAGCGGTGATTTGTTTGGACTGACCCAAAACGCGGGGATGGGTTGGGACCCACAGTATATGACCGGTCCCCAATTTCTGCTACTGAGTACCATGGGAGGCATGCGTGGCGAGAACGGTCAGCCGATCGCACTCGGCTTCCACACTGGTCACTGGGAAGTGGGCTTACAAGTTCGCGCGGCGGCGGAGACGATCACCCAGGCAGGTGGCATTCCCTACGCGGCCTACTGCAGTGATCCGTGCGACGGTCGGACGCAAGGGACGACGGGCATGTTCGACTCGCTCCCCTATCGCAACGACGCGGCCATCGTCATGCGGCGTCTGATCCGCTCCCTCCCCACTCGCCAAGGAGTGATGGCGGTGGCGACGTGCGATAAGGGGTTGCCTGCGGCGATGTTGGCGCTGGCTGGTTGTCGTGATTTGCCAGGCATCATCGTCCCGGGTGGCGTCACCCTCCCGCCGAACTCTGGCGAAGACACCGCCAAAGTGCAAACTATCGGTGCGCGTTATGTGCATGGCGAAATAACTTTGGAAGAAGCCTCCGCCGCCGGTTGTCGCGCGTGTGGCAGCCCCGGTGGTGGTTGCCAGTTTCTAGGGACAGCCGCCACCAGCCAAGTCGTCGCCGAAGCGCTGGGGCTGACTGTGCCCCATGCCGCGCTCGCCCCCAGCGGTCAATCGATATGGCTCGATATGGCCCGCTATTCGGCAGAAGCACTCATGGAATTGGCGCGACGCAAGAAAACTTTGGCCGATATCCTCACGCAAAAATCCCTCTCCAATGCGATCGCCGCGCATGCCGCCTGTGGAGGTTCGACCAATCTGCTGCTGCATATTCCAGCCATCGCCCATGCCGCCGGATTGGAGCGGCCCACTGTTGATGATTGGCGCGAGACGAACCGTAAAATCTCGCGGTTTGTGGATGTGCTCCCAAATGGTCCCGTCAATCACCCTACCGTGCAAATGTACTTGGCGGGGGGCGTCCCGGAACTGATGTGGCACTTGCGCGAGGCGGGAGCGATTTACGGCGAATGCCTAACGGTAACGGGGCAGAGCTGGGATGAAATCTTAGATGCTTGGCGCGACAGCCCGCGACGCCATGCACTGCGTGAACTATTGCGACAACGCGATGGTGTCGATCCCGATGACGTGATTATCCCTCCCACCACTGCCAAGCAGCGTGGGTTGACGAGCACCGTGGCGTTTCCCACTGGGAATCTCTGCCCCGAGGGTTCCGTCATTAAGGCAACTGCAATTGACCCTTCGGTCATTGACGCTGATGGAGTCTTTCGCCATACCGGCCCCGCCAGGGTATTCACGTCTGAGAAAGCTGCCATCTCCGCCATCAAGGGACAAGGAGACAAACGCGTCGAAGCGGGGGACGTATTGGTCCTAATTGGTTGCGGGCCGACAGGGACCGGGATGGAAGAAACGTATCAACTGACATCGGCCTTGAAGCATATCAAATGGGGGAAGCACGTCACGATTGTTACCGACGCTAGGTTTTCCGGTGTCAGTACAGGAGCCTGTATCGGGCACGTCGGCCCCGAAGCGCTTGCCGGGGGACCGATAGGAAAAGTTCGCGATGGCGATCTCATTGAAGTCATCGTGGATCGCCACACGCTCGATGGCTCCGTCAACTTGGTCGGTGCACAGGCCGAGCAAGAATTGGCCTCGCGATCCGTCGATCCGAACTTAGCCCCCGATCCGCGCTTGCCCGACGACACCCGACTATGGGCCGCCTTGCAGCAATTCGGCGGCGGCACTTGGGGAGGCTGTGTGTATGATGTCGAGGCAATCCTTAACGCTTTGCAGGCCAAGAATTGAACAGATACCAGACCGTGATGAGGAATAGAAATTGGTTTCCAAAACCGTAGCCGATGCCAGCCATCCGTGAAAACTTGCGCATGAAGTGATTCCTGTTCTCTTACTGCAACGGCTTTTCGGCTACGATCGCGCCGTACTGCATCGCACCGCTGCGATAGGCATGCAGTAAAGTATCAAAACCGTCAATGAAAGCCACTTGTTCCCGATCGACCAAGCTGGCAAGGTGGCGAACTCCAGTCCGCGCGACGCGCCGCTTGCAGATCTCCCAAGTGCGCGCGACGCGGTTGGTCCAGTCCACATCGTGCACAATCCGCATCCCGTGCTCCGTCATCCAGCTCGCATACTCCTCGCGCGTGGCCAGCGAGGGACAGACGAAACGGCGGCACACTTCCTCGCATTGCTGGCGGTGATCATCGCGGCTCGTATCTTCTCCTTCAAACCAGACGCAAACCGCCATTCGTCCGCCGGGGCGCAGCCAGTGGTACGCGCGTCGAAAAAACTCGCGTTTGTCGAACAGGTGCTCCGTGCACTCGACGCTCCACATTACATCGATGCTCTCGGAATCAAAGGCTACTTGCTCAGCATCTGCGGCTAAAAAACGAGTGCGTCCGCCGACGCGACTGAGTTTAGCCGATACGGCGGCCCAGTGGCGTTGAACGGGGCTGAGAGTTACCCCGGTCACGTGGCACCCACGCTCCTTAGCCAAGCGGATCGCCGATCCTCCCATGCCACTACCAATATCGACGACTTCGTCAGTAGCCACGATGCCTGCCAGATCAGCCAGCGTATCGGTCAGTTGGACTTGTGCCACCGATGCGGTTTCGTCCCCGCTCCACAGGCCATGGTGAATGTGCGGCCCCCACAGCAGACGATAAAATAGCGTGCCGAGTTGGTAATGGCTGCGAATAGAATTCTTGTGGACACCGTCAACCGCGATCATAAAACTACCCTGGCGGAGGAACCGCTACCTACCGTTTATTGTCGCGTTGGAATGTTGGCTAGCGTCACGAGCTCGGTGGGGGCCACAAACAGGTCACCAAAAATCTTTAGCTGATCAGCCACGCCGATAGCTCCCAAGGCTTTGGAAAACGGCTTGATGCCGTACGAGCTTTGTTTAATTGTAAAGTTGCCGCGCACGTGCAACCACCCACGAAGCTGTTCAACCCCACATACTTTCTCGCCGCAGGGGTGTCAGCGTCGAACAACTTCACATCGAAGACGAGTTGTCCAGCGTTTTCAGAGGCTCCTAACACCAGCGAGTGGGTCTACTACTATCAGCTCGACGCGCTAGCGAGTGGGTCGCTAGTACTGTTGGGGGCGCTCACCGCCAACCCCTATACTGGCGACCCACTCGCTGGCGCGTCGAGCTGATATTGCGGTCGAAGGTAGCGTTGTCCAAATCAAATTGCACATGTATGTTTCTGCGAGTGAATACTCCAACAGGGGCTCACTCGCTAGTCCAAAAATATTGTGAAACACTCTGGAACGCATGCCGTCTAGGTAATAGAGCTCACCTAGCAAAACTAATTTCCGACAACTGTCCAGTTCGTTTCCAGAGCTAGTTCACGGAATCACCAAGTAGTTCCCTTAAGACGAGCCTCTACGTACAAACCACAATCAAGGATCACCTCCGCCGGAGGCGGGGGAAAACAAAAGTCAAATCGACTTGACTCGACGTCATGGACCGCAATCCTGCAACGAGTCCGATTTGATTTTTAAATTCACGGTTAGGAACCACGTGCCAAAATTGAATGAGCCGAAAAACTTTTCTCGTGACAGTGAATTTTCGCGTGACGGTGAATTTTCGCGCGATGAGGCATTGGTCTCAGCTCGCGCTGGACAAGTCGAAGCGATCGGTGAACTGCTGGAGTCGTACCGCACCTATCTGCGGATGCTGGCAACAACACAATTGAGGGGTAGAATCCCTGCTCGCGTCAGCCCTTCAGACGTTGTTCAAGAAACGATGTTGGCGGCGCATCGGGCCTTTGGCGATTTTCGCGGTGAGACCTCAGCCGAGTTTTCCGCTTGGCTGCGCAAAATAATGTCGCATAAGTTACTGAGCACCATGGATCGACACTTGAATCTAAAACGCGACGTGCGGCGCGAAGTGTCGATGAATATCAGGCACGATAGTCTGGATAGTTCCAACGATCATACGCTGGGAGCGCTGCTGGCGACCTCCGATCCATCTCCCAGTGCGATTGTGTCGCGCTCCGAAGACAACGAGCGCGTGGCCGATTTACTGCTGCTCCTCCCTGAGCACTATCGGCAAGTGATCAAACTTCGCAATAAACAAGGGATGCGGTTCGAGGAGATTTCAAAACAACTCGATCGCTCGCCACTCGCAGCTCGATTGTTGTGGTTGCGCGCTATTCAGCGCCTGCGACAACTTTATGAACAACAGGAGTCGGAGGATGCCAAGTAGTTGCCAGGAAGGCCTTGACGACTCTTCGGCCGATGTCGTCGACAGCTTGAGTGAGTCTGGCCAAGAGCGGTTGGTGACAATCCTCGACCAGTACTTGATCGACGTCGAGGAAGGTCGCCAAGTTGACGTAGCGGAGCTGCTTCGCGACAACGCAGATATCGCCGGACCATTGCGGCACTACCTCGATGGTCTACAGCTTGTGCGCGAATTAGCGCAAGAGTCGAATCCAGATTTGCTGCACAGTGTCCCGCTGAGTCGTGACCCGCTCAGCCCCTGTAAACTGGGCCCGCGCGATCAGGGAACTCGCGAAGGCTTCTCGCGACGTGGCGGCATGTTGGGGCGCGCCATGCCACGGCGTGGCTCGCACCTGGGGCCCTACGAACTGCGCGAGATCATCGGCCGTGGGGCGATGGGGGTGGTCTATCGCGCCTTTGACGCGCGGCACCAGCGACAGGTGGCGGTGAAGGTGCTGGCCTTTGGCAGCATGGTTGATCGCAGCCGTATTGATCGCTTTCGGCGCGAAGCCAAAACGGCTGCGGCTCTGGAACATCCCCACGTCGTACCCGTGTACGCTGTTGGCTGCGAAGCGGGAATCAATTACTATGCCATGCAGCTCATCGAAGGGGCCTCCCTCGATCGACGTCTGTTAGCAGCCAACCAGCTCGCAGACAACCAGCTCGCAGACAACCATGAACTTCAGCAGAGTGAAATTCAGCAGAGTGAACCTCAGCAGAGTGAAATTCAGCAGAGTGAACCTCAGGAAGTGCGAGGTGAAAATATCGAAGGTCTGGCTGGCCCACTGATGGGACCTGATCGTTTTCGACGTATCGCGCAGTTGGGGGTGGCGGCAGCTCGAGCACTCGATGCGGCCCATCGCGCAGGAGTGATCCATCGCGATGTCAAACCATCCAATCTGTTGTTGGGCAACGACGGCCAGTTGTGGGTGACCGATTTCGGCTTAGCCCGCGTACAAGCCGAAAACGGATTGACCAGAACGGGTGAACTGATTGGAACGGTTCGTTACATGAGTCCTGAACAGGCCAGTGGTCACGGGGACATGATCGATGCCCGCACGGATGTCTACGGCTTGGGGGCCACGCTGTATGAATTGGTCACCGGCGTCCCTCCATTCCCCGGCGACGACATGCTGGAGCTGCTCAAGCGAATCCAGACCTCTGAACCTCCCAGTCCGCAACAACACGATCCACTCATCCCCCGCAACTTGGAAACGATCATCCGCCGCGCGATGCGTCCGCGCCCCGCTGATCGCTACCAGACCGCTGAAGCCATGGCGGAAGATCTGCGGCGTTTCGCGTCGGGACGACCAATTCTAGCGCATGCGGTGACGCTCGCGGAGCGCTGCATCGGCTGGACTCTCAACCATCGCCGTTTGGCCATGGGACTGCTCGCGCTGTGGACCAGTGTTTTGACTTTCTCGTTAATAGCAGTGGCATTGTTGATGAGGGGACAGGCGAGCACTAACAGGGCGCTACAACAGTCGGAGGAGCACTATCGACAAGCGCGGAGTATTGTCGATTCGCTCGGCTCAAGTGTGGCTCAACGACTGGCCACGATTCCCGAAGCGGAGTCAGTGCGGCAACAGATCTTGTCGGAAACGATCAAGTACTATGAGCAGTTCATCGCCGATTCGAACCACGATCCACGCTTGTCGCACGATGTCTTGCAAACGCGTCTTGAGATCGCACGCTTGTCTGCTCTCTCGGGGAGCTACGCACAGGCGGAATCAGCCTACTGCGGGGTGCTATTGCCCTATGGCTTGGAGCAGCAGGAAAAAGGAAAGGGAGCGTCAAGCTTTTCCGGTTCTGCCGCCGAACGGCTACTGTGTGTTCAAGCCCTAAACGAATGGGGACTGCTAGCCAGTGAGCATGGTGATCAAGTCGTCGCTCAGCAGCGATTGGAGACTGCCCAGCACATTCTTGCTAGCCAACCCTCTCGCGCGAGGCAGCAGAATACGCTCATCGATCAGCCACTCGTTTTAGCTGAGCAACGCAAAGCAACGCTCGCGCAAGCATTAACTTACAATAATTTGGCGGTCGTCAAATTGCGGCAATCGCAGCCACGTGATAGTGCACGCGCACTCCAACGGGCGATCACGATTCTACGACTAATACCAGCAGACGAGCTGCGTGGGGAAGGCTTGGGAGGGGATGTGGCAGACGCCTTCTCCAATCTCAGCGTGCTGCTGGGAGATGCGCAGCAGTATGTCGCTGCCACTCGAGCCGCTGAGCAATCCTTGGCCGTGCGTCGCCACTGGCAACCCGCTCAGGCACCAGAGTACCAAGAGCGAACCGCGATCACTTACAACAACCTGGCCGCCTATCATTGGAAGGAAGGACGTAACTCGCAAGCCATTGACGCCTATCAACAAGCTGCCGAAATGTTGGAACAGGCCATCCGTGAAGCCCCCAGCCGCATGATGACTCGTCAACGCTTGGCAGTGACTTTGAACAACTTGGGCATGGCGCTTGTGACGCAGAGTGAGTCAGAAAATAA
The DNA here is from genome assembly GCA_041741715.1 of Pirellulaceae bacterium. Taxonomy (GTDB): domain Bacteria; phylum Planctomycetota; class Planctomycetia; order Pirellulales; family Pirellulaceae; genus Aureliella. The sequence goes on from JBGSJT010000781.1 coordinate 9,294, forward strand.
GCACGCCGCCAGCACAGTCACGCAGGAAGCCGAACAGGTTTTCCAGCGGGCTGCGGCGCTGGCTGAACAAGCCGTGGCTGCTGATCCTACCGATGCCGAGGCGGTGCGGCAATTGGCCGGGATTCAAAGCAACCACGCGGTCTACCTGCGCCAACACTCACGCTTAGACGAAGCCGCCGAACGTCAGCAACACGCCGAGAAGTTACTCCAATCCATCTCCACAAAATCGGACTGACGCAAATTCTCTAATTGGACACCGCCACGTTAGTTAAAACCGGCGAAAACATGACACTTCTCGCTGATCGCCAGTAAGGCTCAACGTAAGTCACCCTCCCACCGAAAGTTGCGTCTTTCAGACGCGTCTTTCGGAAGGGAGGGTCGGAGCCCCAGCGACGGGGAGGGCAATCCCCCTCTCCGCTCGCCGACCAACTACGTCGGTGCCCGTCGCGACTCTCCCAAAGGTGATGTTAGCTAGCATTGATACTTGTCGAGCCCTGTCAATGCGGTTAACGCCTGGACTCAGAGATCGCGCTCACTTATCCAGTTAGTTACGACTCAGATTCTCTTGTTTCTCACCGCCCAGCCAGCTAAAAGTCGATAGTTGTAAAGAACGTCGGTCCTGCACCGGTGCTAAAGCGTGATTGGGTACACCAGAAGCAAGGAAGTGGAGTGGTGCATAGTGTCGTCTGCGCTCTGATTGTCGTCTTGAGCGGCCAAGTTGCGTTTGAACCATCCGTGGTTCCTACCGAGCCGCGCGAACTCTACCAGCTCGCCGCCGCCGCCATTGCGTCTCGCGATACCGCAACTGCCACTCGTCACCTTGAGAATTTAGCGTTCAACCACACCAATTCTCCGCTAGCGGAAGTTGCCGTTTTTCATCTGGCGGAATGCTATCTATTGCAATCCCGTTCGGCGGATGCACTTTCTGTGTTGCATAAATTTTCTGAACGAATTGAGCAATCGCTGTCCGTGGAACAAAAAGAGCCGGGGATCAAGTCAAAGACGAATGAATTGTTGACTCGCGTGCTCCAGAGTTTTCCTGAAGACCCTCAATCGCTACAGACGTTGCAGCGGCAGATCACAGCGCACGAGTCGATTGACAGTGACCAACTTTCAACGCCCGTGGACGTTGCGATCGCGGGCGAGTTGGCACAGCGTTACGAGCGTAGTCAAGATTTCGCCAGCGCTGAGCAGTGGCTGCAAAAACTGGTGGGGACGGTCGGCAGTGACGCTCGACAACTAGAAGAAAAACTGCGTTTTGAGTTGCCTCTTGCTAAAGCCGAACACGCACTATCAGTGGGCGAAGCGGGAGCTGCGGTCGAGATTTTGCAGACGGCCCTGACAGCCCAGCATGAATCCGATCAAGAATTGGCCTTGCGATTTTTGCTAGCAGAGGCACTGTTCGCAACCGGGAAATCGACCGCTGCTGCCGAGCAATTTCAATGGCTTTCAGAGCAGGCTGCAACCCAAATCCCGTCACCAGCATGGCTAGCGGCCGTCACGCTGCGTCGCGCTGAACTATTAGTACGCACCCGTGCTTTTGTAGAAGCGCAGTCATTGTTGCTGCGCGCCAAAACGGATCTACCTGACTTCGAATTGGTTCACGAATTTGATTATCTTTTGGCACGATGCGCGGTGGCGCGTATCGAATTCGACAAAGCCATTGAACTATTGCAGCGAGTGATCGAGGCCCCGACGGCGGCAGGCAAGGAGGCGATTCCCCGCGCGGCATGGATGTTGGGAGAAGTCCATTTCTTGCAACGTCAGTACCGGCCCGCTCTAACCGCCTACGCGCAAGCCACACAGTTAGACGCCTTCCCGCAATGGCAAGCACGAGGCCTGCTGCAATCGGCCAAGTGCTACGAATTGTTGGGAGACACACCGGCTGCGTTAGGCTTTTATCAACGGGCCAAAGAACTGAGCCAAAGGCCAGACGTTATTCAAGAAGCGACGGAACGCATGGCCGTCATCGAGTCCGCCGCTAGCAACCTGAGATAGATCGCTATTCACATAGCCATTCATTGGAAACCAAGTCATGCTCTCTCCCCACACCCGATCTCGCTATTTCCATCCAGTGCGGCTGACGATGGTTCGATCGCACATGCTGGCGATTGTCTGGATGGTCGCGTGCGCTAGCTCCGCCAGCGCTCAAGCACCACCTCCAGGGAATTGGAATGCCAATAGTTTCAATAATTCAGGCGCACCCCTTCCGCTGAACGGTGGCTCAGCCAATGAACCGGTTGCTCGCCTCGCTGCCAACACACCGCTGCCTGGTGCTGGTACTCTCCCCCCTGACCCAGCTTCCATCGGCGGTGAACCACTGGTCGAGGAAGCGCATAGCGCTGGTATTCAAGTTGATAATATCGTCAGCCTCGTCCGCGAAGGTGGCGTGTTGATGTTTCCCATTATTGCTTGCTCATTGGTGCTGATGGTCTTTGTCTTCGAGCGCATGCTGTATTTACGACGAGCTCGCATCATTCCGCGTCCTTTCGTGCGGGGCGTGATCGAACAATTGGAGCAGCAACAACTTGGTCGCGAGGAAGCGCTTGCCCTGTGCGACGAGAACGGCAGCCCCATCGCAGAGCTGTTCACTGCTGCTATTAAAAAGTGGAATCGGCCAGCGGTTGAAGTGGAACAAGCCATATTGGATGCTGGCGAGCGTGTGACTAGTCAACTGAAAAAGTATTTGCGTCTGTTCAATGCCATCAGCAACTTGTCACCTTTGTTGGGATTGCTAGGGACAGTGTTGGGGATGATCGAAGCGTTCAACTCGATTGCCCAAGCTGATGCCATGGGACGTCCTGAGTTGTTAGCCCACGGCATAGGAGCAGCTCTACTAACCACAGCCGCTGGATTGTGCGTGGCAATCCCCGCCTATGCTGCTTACGCATTTTTTCTAGGACGCACCGATCGATTGATTCTGGAGATGGATGCACTGGCTCAAAACGTAGTTGAATTGATCAGTGCAGAAGGGCTGCAAGAGTCTGGTCGCAGTCGCGGTCGCACTCGCCGCAACGCCGCGTGAGAGTTGCTAGCCGCTAGCCGCTAGTTGCTAGTTGCTAGTTGCTAGTTGCTAGTTGCTAGTTGCTAGAAGTCGGGGTGATGGGGGAGTGGAGTGGTGGAGTGGTGGAGTGATGGTGATGGTGGAGGATTTAGGGCTGAAAGCCCGGGAGATTGTCTAGCCCAGGCTGAAGGCCTGGGGGACGGAGCATATCCTGCTGGTGTAGGGCTGAAGGCCCGGCCGATTCACGCTGGGTGGCACTGGCTTGGCCAGTGGAGTCGAAGGATGGGTGTTGGAACTCAACATCAGTTTGTTGAGCGCTCGAAGTATTGAATTCAGACTACCCCAAATCTCTCCTCTGGAACTATGTAACTGTCATGCTCAACCGCCTGAAATGTGAATCGCCCTTGTCACCTACAACCTACAACCTACAACCTACAACCTGAAACCTGAAACCTGAAACCTGAAACTTGAAACTTGAAACTTGAAACTTGAAACTTGGAACTTGGAACTTGGAACCTGGAACCTGGAACTTGGAACCTGAAACCTGAAACCTGAAACCTGAAACTTGAAACCTGAAACTTGGAACCTGGAACTTGGAACTTAAAACTTGGAACTAAACCGTGCCGCTTAAAACTAGCACTTCCGAAGAACTGCCGAGCGTGAACCTGACGCCGATGATCGATGTGGTTTTCCTATTGATCATTTTTTTTATGGTCGGAACGCAGTTCACACAGCCTGAGCGCGAGATCGCTTTGAGATTGCCTGGGGTCGGAGGACTGAAGGCGATGGTTGCCGCTCCCGATCGACGTGAAATCGCGGTCACCGCGCAAGGACAGATCGTGTTCGATGGCCAGACACTGAGTCTTGAGCAATTGGTTTCACAGCTACAGACATTGCGAGCTCGATATCCCGACTTACGAGTATCAGTGAGGGCGGATGGGGATGTAAAGTACCAATTGGTGGCCGCCGTGATGGGAGCCGCCAATCGCGCAGGGGTTTCGGATTTAACAACCGCGGTCAGGTCCACCGCCACTCAATTGCGATAGCCCATAGTGCTTCAGACGCTTTACTTAGCAACTCATATCATCACTGCAGGGCAAGTCCCGCTGGCGCAGATTACGGATCAACTGTGGCGCGCATGGCTCTACATGACGCAAACTCGCTCGTTGGCTATCTTCTTTGGGATCGGCTTCGCGCTGCTGGCTGTCGTGCTGTTTTTCGCTTCGCGGACGCGATGGGGACAGGCTAAACCGTTGACCAAGTGTGTGGCACTGAGCGTGCTGGCGCATGTGTGGTTGTTGATGTATGTGCTGGGTACTCGCGCTGTCTTGCCTCAGGGTAATTCTGAGGGGCGCGAGCGCAGCATGTCGGTGGCATTCGAAGGTGAAATGGCCAGCCCTTCCCTGTCGCTGTTGGACCAATCCAATGACACATCGTCTGAGTCCTCCGATTCGATCGTGGAAGATGTGGACGAACCGCAACCTTGGGAGCGATCGGTACCATTGGCTGAGCTACCACAGCCGAGCGTGCTCCGCGCTGCGTTGGCGAAAACAAGCTTGGCCGCACCAAGCCTGCTAGCGGCGCCAGAGCCGACCCCGATGCCTGCGCTCCCCGAGGCTGAAGTGGCTTCGCCCGAAGTACTCGTCGACTCGCAAAATTCTACAGGCCAAGGGAGGAGTGGTTTGGAGGTAGCCGCTGCCGAAGCACCAGACATGCAACCCCTGTTTCCTCCCGAGATGACTGCCAATAGCGATACTCAGCAGAGACGTGTCGAACCGCCTGATATAGTCCGCGAACCTGTGATACCACCGGACATTTCGGTTGTCCGCGATACTGTGCCGGTCGAGTATCAATTGCGACAAGCTCCCAATCGATTGCAATTAGCCACCGCCTACGGGGCCGATGCTGATAGTGAAGCCGCCGTCCGCGCAGGTCTCCAGTGGCTGGTCAGCGCTCAGTCTGCCGATGGATCTTGGAACGCCAAGCAGCATGGCGCGGGGACGGAAACGCACGCCTTGGGCGAGTCGCGATACGGGACCGGGGACAAAGCCGATACCGGAGTCAGTGGCTTGGCGCTGCTCGCCTTCTTATCTGCGGGACATACCCATTTGGATGGCGAGTATCGCGCGACCGTGCAGCGAGGATTACAGTATTTGTTGGGCGCTCAGATGCCGTCGGGAGATTTGTCAGGTCCGAAACAAGTTGGGAATGAACGCGGGGTCCTCAATGCGCGGATGTACTGTCACAGCATCGCTACGCTGGCTTTAGCGGAAGCCCATGCCATGACCCGCGATCAAGTGCTCCGCGACGCGCTCCTCCGCGCGGCTGGCTATTCGATCGGCGCGCAGGACCCGCGCGGCGGTGGCTGGCGCTATCGACCGCTCGACGCGGGCGACTTGAGTCAGTTTGGTTGGCAGGCGATGGCGCTTAAGAGCCTCGAGCGTTCGGGCATCGCCATCCCCAACGAGGTTCAAGCGCGCATGAGACGTTTCAGCGATTCGTGCGCTGCGGGTGTCTCGGGAGGCTTGGCCACCTATCAACCAAGAAACGGACGCCCCAGCGAAACCATGACCGCTGAGGGATTGGCATGTAGACTGTTGCTCGGCTATCCCATTACCCCCGAAGCGCGGCAGGAAGGCTTGGCCATGATTATGAAAAGCCGACCCGGCGTTGGCGAGGAGAATGTTTACTTTTGGTACTACGCCACACTCGCACTGTTTCAATTACAGGACGAAAACTGGCGTGATTGGAATCAGGCGCTCAAGCAACAATTGCTGGTCACGCAGGTTCCTCCCTATGCTGACCAACCCGGCAGTTGGCCGCCAGATAGGATGTGGGGTGGCTATGGTGGACGCGTTTATTCCACCGCCATGAGCTGTCTGTGCCTGGAAGTTTACTATCGCTATTTGCCCATGTATCAGACCGCCGGTATGCCGATTAATACGGGGCACTATCGCTAGAAGCTATTGCTAGTTGGATTGCGAGATTTGCGTAATCATCAGCGGGAATATCAGCTCGACGAGCTGATAATGGGATGGCTGTCCAACTAGTCAGCTTGAAAATCTGCCGTACTTAATTCGCGCATGGTATTGAGTAGTACTACGTGTGCGGGCTGCTGGGCCAGGTTGTGCCATTCATGTGCATCGTTAGCATGGTCATAGAGTTCTTCGGAACCGTCGGCATAGCGAATATATCGATAACGCTCGCCACGGACTGAAATGTTCCCTTGATCAAACGCTGTCAGCACGTGTCTACCGGTTGTTTGTTCAGGATTCTTCAGTAGCGACACCAACGACTCTCCAGCTAGTTTCTCAGGTCCGGGGACACTGCACATTTCGAGGAGTGTGGGATAGAGGTCCAGCAAACTTACCGCTTGCTGACAGCGAACTCCAGCAGCCGCGAATTGAGCGGTGCTTGATCGGGGAGGGACAATGATCAATGGTACGCGCGTCGATCGCTCCCAACCGGTCCATTTGCCCCAGTGTTGCTTTTCTCCTAAATGCCAACCGTGATCGGTCCAGAGCACAATCAATGTATTGCGTCCCTGCTCACTGGCGTCAAGCGCGGCGATCAAGCGACCGATCTCATGATCGACATAATGCGTGCAGGCCAAGTAGGCTTGAACGGCAGCCCGCCACTGGTCGTGTTTGACAACGGTCGCATGACTACCAGCCGTCACCGCTTCCAATGCCCAGCGCTGTCCAGTCGCACTCAAGTCATTGAGGTCGTCTTGGCTGTAGGGAGGCAATTGAATTTTGTCGAGCGGAAAAGGTTCGAAATAGCGACTGGGAGCCCACAATGGAATGTGCGGACGATAGTAGCCGACACCCATGAAGAACTGTTTTTCCTCAAAGCCCGCGCCGAGCCGGTCGATGGCCCAGTCGGTGATTTGAGTGTCTCCCATCTCGGAATCCGGCACATCCAGCGGTCCCCAGTCGAACGATTCTCCGTCGTCACCCTCCGCTTTGCGGTCGGAGGGCATGCGATTGAGCGGCAATACGATTGACTCCGCTCCCTTGCGTTCAATCACATGTCGTGGATCGTCGGTCCCCTTGCTCGGCAATTCTTGCGGCGTGTAACGAACTTGTTTGCTGCTGAATGGACTCCATCGCTGGTCGGGGTTGAACGACTGTTCGAACAGCTTGACATTGTCGCTGCCACCACCATGCAACATTTTCCCGGTCCCGAGCGTTGCATAGCCAGCGCGTTGAAAGGCGCGCGGTATGGCTAAAATGTCGGGATGCAGTTTCAGTAGTTGCGGGCTGTCGTTCGACCACACGCCAGTATGCTGCGCGGTGCGACCACTGAAGATGGCGGCGCGAGAGGGATTACAGGCAGGAGAGGCACAATGCGCGTTGTTGAACAACACACCACGACTGGCCAATGCGTCAATATTGGGTGTTAGCGCTTGGGGATGACCTCCGAGACACCCCAGCCAATCATTCAGGTCGTCGATCGCGATGAATAAAACATTCGGTCGCACACTTGGTTTGTTCGTAAGTTTCAGCACTGATAGTAGTGGGCGATGGTCCGATGCGATCGCCTCGTCGAGGACACGCGATTCAACTTCACTTAGTTCGGCTGTGGCTTCGTTCGATGATTGACGCGGCAGTATGAAATCAATTTTGCGCTGGGGCCGCGCAGGCGGGATGGTGGGTTTAGATTGACCGTTGGGGATCGGCCAATGCTGACTCAATTCAGTGAGTACGGTGCTATCGGGAGTGGCATTGAGATCACCGGCTAAGCACACAAACTGAGTGGTAGTGTTTGTGAATTGGTCGTTAATGAACTGTGCCGAGGCCAAGCGTTGAGCTGGATCGCTGCGATGGTCGAAGTGCGTGGCTAGTAGTTTGAATGCAACGCCACTTGGCAATGCAATGTCAACTTCCAGCACACCCCGTTGCTCGCCACCGTTGACATTCGGAAGTAGATGATTCTCCGATGCTGTGATGGGATGCCGAGAGAGGACGGCATTGCCGTACTTGCCCCCTTGTAAATCGATGTTGCCACCGAAGGCCATGTGCATCCCCAAGCGATCCGCAAGTTGCTGAGGTTGATCGATATTGTTAGAGCGAGTTACCCCCTGATCCACCTCCTGCAGGGCGATCAGATCCGCTTGTGATGCGCGTATCACTGCGGCGATACGATCGAGGTCCAAACGTCCATCGACACCTTCGGCGTGATGGATGTTGTAAGACAGGAGAGTAATGTGGGGTTGAGATTCCGGAGAGGTTGAGGGTGTTTGAGGATCTTGCGAGTGAACGGGGGAGGTGTTGAGTAAAATGAAACACAGCCAGAGGTTCATTGCCGATTTCATGTTGTGGCTTTCATAAGTGCGCCAAACCTGTACAGGTTGGCGAAGTTCTTTCAATATCAATGCAAATTAACGGGTTTCCAGGCTGAGTCTGGGCCGTGCGATTGGCAGACTTGGTTTAGCATCGTTCGGGAAATGACTGTCGTAGCTACGTTCGCCAGAACGTCGATTCCTTGCGGTCTGGCGACCGCAGCTACACTAAGATCCGACACTTATTTCCAGCTCGATGCTTACTCGTCAGCGGGAGTCTTCGTAGCTGTGGTTTTCTTTTTAGCCGTTGCTTTTTTGGTGGTGGTTTTTTTGGCTGCGGCCTTTTTCTTGGGTGCGGCCTTCTTCTTGGTCGCTTTCTTTTTCTTTTTGCTTCCACCTGCGGCGGCGCGGACCGCTAATAGATCGAGCGCGATCTCGAAGGTTAACTCCTCGACCTTGGCATCGCGCGGCAGGCTAGCATTGGTTTCACCGTCGGCGACGTAAGGTCCATAGCTACCGTCAAGTAACTGCACGGGGTTGCCAGTGACCGGCGAAACATCAAAAGTCTTGAGCGGTTCCTTCTTACCGCGCCCTCGTCCACCTGTCTTTGGCTTGGACAACAACTCGACCGCTTGTTCCATGGTGACGTCCAGCGGCGACATCTCGGCGGTTAGACTGCGTGTCTCCTTCCCGCATTTGACGTAGGGACCATAGGGACCGTTGGCGGCGATGATAGGCTCCTTCAGCTCCGCGTGCTCACCCAATTCTCGCGGCAACGAGAGTAGTTTCAGCGCGAGCTCCAAGCTAACATCCTCGACCGACATCCCTTTTAACAAGCCAGCATTTTTGGGTTTCTCCTCATCGTCGGGATTACCGAGTTGAATGTAGGGACCAAAGCGACCGCTCTTGATGTAGACCGGTTTGCCGGTGTCGGGACAGTGCCCCAGCGGTTCGTCCCCCTTGGCTGATTCCTCCAGCATCACCATCGCTCGGATAAGATTGATTTCGTCCGGTGGAATATCTTCGGGGATGCTCGCTTTGCGTTCCCCTTGTTCGATAAAAGGACCGTAGCGCCCCACACGAACAAAAACCTCCTCCTTGAATTCACCCTGTTCGGGAGTCCCCAAGGTGAAACGGCTGCTGGCGCGGGGATCGATCTCCTCGATCTTCGATTGCAGGAGTGGTTTCAATCCGGTTTCTGCGCCAAGATAGAATTGTTTTAGATACTCGACAAAACCCTTCTCATCGCGGCTGATCTCGTCCAGGTAATCTTCCATTTGGGCGGTGAAGTCATAGTCGACCAGCTCGCCGAAATGTTCCTCTAACAAGCGAATTACCGAAAAGGCAATCCAGCTCGGGACCAGTGCGTTCCCCTTTTTGAAAACATAATCGCGTTGTTGAATCGTATCGATGATCGACGCATAGGTACTGGGGCGACCAATTCCGCGTTCTTCCAGCGTGCGCGTCAGGGAAGCTTCCGTGAACCGGGCCGGTGGCTGGGTGGTATGCGACTTGGCTTCCAAGGCGCGACAATCGAGCTGTTGGTTTTCGGTCATTTCGGGGAGGAGCACTTCTTGCTGCGCCAATTCGTCACTTGGATTGTCGCTCCCTTCGACGTAGGCACGTAGAAAACCTTCGAATTCAATGGTGGTCCCCGAGGCTTGAAACACGGCTCCATCCGCTGCGATGGTCACGGTAGCGCGTTTCTTGCGTGCGTCAGCCATTTGGCAGGCAATGGTCCGCTTCCATATCATGTCGAACAGTTTGAATTGCTCGGCGCTCAGTTGACCTTTCAAGTTCTGTGGCAGTTGAAAGGGGTGGCCGGCTGGACGAATCGCCTCGTGCGCCTCCTGCGCGTTCTTGACTTTGGTGGAGTAGGTCCGTTCCTCGGGGTGGAGGAATTCGGGACCGTATTCCTGATTGACCAAATCGCGGGCCGCTGTGACAGCTTCCTTGGCCAGCGACGTGGAATCGGTACGCATGTAAGTAATGTAGCCATTCTCGTACAAGCTCTGAGCCACTTGCATCGTCTTGCGAGCGGTGTAGCCAAGCTTGCGGTTGGCTTCTTGTTGAAGCGTACTGGTTGTAAAAGGTGGCTTGGGTCGTTCGCGAAACGGTTTGACTTCGATCGAGTTGACGCGGAAGGTGGCTGTCTTGAGCTTGGCGGCTAGCTCTCTGGCGGCAGTCTCGTCGAGCAACAAAAATGAACTGGCTTCCTTCAGTTTGCCAGTGGCCGAGTCAAAATCTTTTCCGCTGGGAATGCGTTGTCCTTGGTAGCTAACCATGCCAGCATTGAATGCCGCAGCACCAGCGGGGGCCAGCGTGGCAAGCAGATCGGCGTAGGTAGCACTATGAAAGGCCATCCGTTCGCGTTCGCGCGAGACGATCAGACGTACCGCCACGCTCTGCACGCGACCGGCGGAGAGCTTGGGACGGACCTTTTTCCACAACAATTGGGAGACGTCGTAGCCGTAGAGCCGATCAAGGATACGGCGAGTTTCCTGGGCGCGGACCATCGCCTCGTCGATCTGGCGCGGTGAATTCAAGGCTTTTTGGATCGCCTCTTTGGTGATTTCGTGGAAAACCAAGCGATGCACGGGTACCTTGGGCTTGAGCACTTCCCGTAAATGCCACGAAATCGCTTCTCCTTCGCGATCCTCGTCCGTCGCCAGATAGAGGTCTTTGGAATCCTTTAGCAACTGCTTGAGCTTGTTGACCTGCTTCTTTTTTTCAGGTGGAACAATGTACACCGGTTGGAAGTCATCATCGACATTGACTCCGAGGTAGGCCCACTCCTCGGATTTATACTGTTCCGGGATTTCCTTTCGCCCCGACGGCAAATCGCGAATGTGGCCGATGCTGGCTTCCACCACGAAATCCTTCCCAAGGAATTTTGCGATAGTCCTTGCCTTGGCGGGAGACTCGACGATTACTAGCGATTTTTCTTTGCTCATCAGATACCATAGGGGGAGCTACCACGGGTAGCAGCGGGGAAGGCGACAACGGAAAACGGCAACCTCGTATCTGCAAAAACGGGAATCCTTGCTATCCTTAACCGATTGAAGCTTGTGCTCCCGCTCGGGCAGCCTAGAATCGCCGGATTGGCTGGCCACTGGCAACAGTGCCGCTAACAGTAGATAGCCTAGCCTGAGGATTTGAGCAAGTGTGCGGCGTGTGGAATTCCTTCACGACCGACCCGCAGGCTACCCCCCACCCCCACTGTTTGTCGTGCAGTTCGTTAGGATTTAGCAGGATGTCGAACCCGTTTGCAACCTTTCGTAAGAATCAAAACTATTGGATGGCCGCGCTGGTTTTGGTGTCGATTTTAGCCTTCGTCGTCGCCCCAGCCATCATGCAAGTCCAAGACTCACTCCGCGGAGGGGGGGCGGAAAGCGCCGTCGTCGTCCGTTGGAGCGGAGGGAAAATGACTGTCTCCGATTTGCAAAATAACATGCAAAAACACGGAGCCCTGGTCCGCTTCCTCGGTACACTAGGACGGGAAGTAGTAGATTCGGGTGGTATGCCCGACGTCCCCGGCTTCCGCTACAACCCCCAAACGAAGCAAATCGAAGAACTCGGTATCCAAGCCAACGGCTCCGAGGAGGCGATCTGCCGCACCCGTATTCTGGCCGATAAAGCAAAACGGCTGGGGGTGGAGTTCAGCGACGATGCGATCGACGCCTTTATTCTCAAGTTTTGCGATGATCGCGTTTCGACCAATCGCATTGCGGAAATCTTGCGAGAGTCGAGCGATGGACGACTGAGCAACTTTGACGTCCGCGAGCTATTGAAACAAGAGCTAGCCTCGATGGTGGTCCTCAGCACTGGCACAACGGGACTGTATGCAACCGTCCCAGGAGAAGCCTACCAAGATTTCTTGAAGCTTAATCAGACCGCCAAGGTGGAAGCCTTTCCGGTTTTCGTGGCCGATTACGTGGACAAGGTCAAAGGGACGCCAACCGAAGCCGAGATCCAAGCCATTTACCAGATCGGGAGCGCTCGCATGGCCGATCCCAATTCCTCCGAGCCCGGGTTCGTCCTCCCGTATCAAACAAACGTCGAGTACGTCGAAGCTAATCTGCAGGAATGGGTCGATCGCGAGAAAGCCAAGCTGACCGACGAACAGCTCCGCACCGAATACGATCGCCGCGTCGCACTGGAGCAATTGAAAGTCCCCGTCGATTCCCCCTCCTCCCCTGCCGGTCCAGCAACCGGTGATGGTGCGGCAACAGGTGACCCAGCTACCAGTGAAGCAGCTACCAGTGAAGCAGCTACAGATTCGGCGGTTGCCCAACCCGCAGAATCAACGACTACCGAGGCAGCACCGGCAGCAGAAACTCCCGCCGCAACTTCGCCCGACGACAACGCACCTAGCGAGACACCTGCCGCCGAAGTTGACAGCTCGCTTGACCTGACTCCACCCACACCAGCCACTGGCGATCAATCTTCGCGAAATAAATCGCGCATTCACTTGGTCGCAACGATCCAAGAGGACGATGGCTTGCCACCCGCAGTGGTGCAGCCACCCCAGCTCGAAGCTGCTCAGTCGCCGGCTATTGGTGCAACAGATGCTGGCGGAACAGAGTCGGCGACTGGAGACGCCTCGGGACCAGTCATGCGGACCCAGACTTTCGAGGAAGCTCGCGATCAAATCGCCACTTCGCTCGCCCAGTCGACAGCCTTTCAAGCGCTCGAAGTTCCCCTAGACGCCATTCAAAAAGCGCAGATGGAATACTACGGTGCCTATCGCCAATACGCAGCCTTTCGCGACGCCGATTTAGAACAGGGTGATGAAAAGGTCGTCGAGCCGCGTCGCCCCAACTTGAAGAAAATGGCCGAAGACGCAGGGCTCAAGTATGGTCAAACGGGGACGACAGACGGTTACAAATTGGTGCAAACGCAATTTGGCATGAGCGATATTCGCGACGAAGGAATGGGACTTTCCGGATCGACGGCAAGCGTCGTGATGAACCCCGAAATACCACTTTTTCAGCCGCTGCAAAGTAGTTACATCGACCGCAATGCAGCAGCTATGGGGAACTTACAATTCTTCCAGTACCTTTTCTGGAAAACCGAAGATCGGGCTGTTAAAGTCCCCGAACTGGCGGAGATCAAGCAGCAAATCATCGATTACTGGAAGCAGACACAGGCCCGCAAGTTAGCCGAGACAGCCGCTGCCGCTTTGGCTAAGAAGGTCTCTGGAACTGGCGAGGCTCCCTGGAAGGACGCACTCAGTACCGCCGAGCAGTCGTTGGTGATCGATACCGATCCGTTCACCTGGATCTCGCGGATGGGAGACTATCACATGCCCTCCACGGTCAATAAACTCGACAATGTTGGTGGCGAGTTTATGCAGAGTGTGTTTGCCGCTGGTTCAGGCCAAGTCACTGTGGCACCCAACCAACCTCGCAGCCTCTACTACGTCGTGCGCGTTGACAATTTTAGCCCTACTCAAGCTGAGTTGCAGGAGCGATTCAGCGCCGACCCAGATAAACGCGGCCCCATGGCCATCGCCCAAGAAGAAAGCAGTCGCTTAGTGCAAGGCTGGTTGGAGAATTTGTATAACGAGCTGGGAGTCGAATTTGAGATCCCGCTGAGTCAACTCTAGGCGCAGCCAATAAGGCGATCCGCAGAAAAGGATTTACCCGTCGTAGCCGAAGTCGCAAGACATTGGCCGAATCAAAGGGGTCAGCCGAATCAAAGGGGTCAGCGACGGTCTTAATGTTTGGCAATAGCAGATTCAAAATTATTTTTGAATTCCGTTTTACCGCAAGTTGGTTTGTGCTGCGTGCGTTGGATTTTTTGAGGCATATCTCGGGTGTTCAATGGTTGCG